>CAMDOL010000059.1 GCA_945903615.1 Rickettsia typhi
AATTTAGCATTACTCTCTTTAGAGTTTTGAATTTCTTTTCGAACGGCAATCGTAGTCTTGGCGTTAGAATGTAATATATGTCCCATAGGTTTACTTTTGTTAATTTTAAATTAGCAAATGTTAAACCATAAGAATTAGGAACTAAACAAATACTGACTGTATGAATATTTTTCTTGAAGAATTGTCCGCAATAAATCAGGAAGATTTTATTTTGATAATGGACGGTGCTGGATGGCATAAATCAAAGAATTTAATCATTCCAAAAAATATTCAAATAAGTCTGCTAATTCTGCTTCCTCCATATTGCCTTGAACTCAATCCAGTTGAGAGGCTTTGAAAATATATCAAAGATAATGTGATCAGAAATAAAATATTTGAAACTTTGTTAGAGATGGAGTTGATAAAAGATTGAGCAATTTTTAAATCTGAAAAGTAATTTTTGAATTCTTGGTTTAGTGAGTTAAGCTTGAAACATTGACATTAAAAGCAATCGATGGGAATTATTTAACTTCAGCTCAATAAATGAAACATTTTAAATACCGTTTTGCCGTTCTATTGCTTTGCCTTTCTTCTTGTCGTTATCAAGATCATGCTGTTCAAATTAGTGCTATTGAACCAAAGCTAGAATTCAAGAATTATTATAATAAGAATCTTGATTTGAAGGTGGTTGATAATAGAAAAAATAAAGATTTTATTGGCTTTAGAGCTCCAATTTCTATTTGGAAGGCTGAAGAAGAATATAAAGATCCCGACTACTTTCTAAAGCGCGACGAATATCATTACAAAATAGCTAATCTTATTAATAATCAGGATCTTGTTGATCTGGTTAAGCAAAAACTTTCTGCCAATTTAAAGCAAAAAGGTTTAAAGTTGAAAAGGTCTTCTATTAATAAAATAAAAATTGAAATTTTGGAATTAAACTTGGTTCCAACGATGTATCGTAATTTTATAAGCAGCAAGATCAAAATAACGGCTAGCAATAAATACAATAATCTAGGCAAAATTTATGAAAAAAATATTGTCAGCTATAGACCAATGTTAAGAGTTTTGTTGATGGGTCCATTTGATTTTGGCTCTAGCGGAGAATATTATGACGATATTATTAATGAATGTTTGAATCAAAATATTGAACAAATTGTTAATGATGATCAAATTTGGAGCTTTTTATAATTAGGACTTACTTTAGTGATAAGATTTTTGCTGCGTCAAGCCCCCTAATAGCTCATTTTCTAATTCTAACCTAAAGACTTAACTATGCTTTTTTTTCTAATGTCACTAATTTCTGTTGTTATTGTTGGTGGCGCCGTTGCTGCTGGAGGTGGAGGTGGAGGTGGAAGCGGAGGTGCACCTGCTGGAAGTTCATCGCCTGCTGTGTGGGATTCTACTGTTGATTCGGCAAAAATTGCCTCATATAAAACTACCGAGTACAACACTCAGTGGGGATTAAATTCAATCCATGCTGCTGAAGCATATTCTTTATTGGAAAGAAATGGTAAAGCAATTGGTGGTGATGGAGTAAAAATTGCTATTTCTGATGGTGGAGTTAGGTCTACCCATCAAGAAATTGCCGCTAATTATGACGCTGGAGATTCAAGCAGTTTGGGCTTCGATGATCATGGAACCCATGTGGCTTCAATTGCTGCCGGAGTTAAAGATGGAAATAAAATCCATGGAGTTGCTTTTAAGGCCAAAATAATATCTGCCAGAGTTATTTTTGACGGTGTTGGGGATATGGATGCGGAAGAGTCAATTAGATTCGCTACTTCAAAAGGTGCAAAAGTTATTAATATGAGTTGGGGAAGTGATGATTATGTTGATGTAGGAACTGATCAATATAATTTTGCTAGATCATTCTTTGAAGATGACTATAAGGCAGCAGTTTCGGGTGATATTTTTATGTCAGTTGCCGCTGGAAATGATGGAGAGCAAGATGTTATTCATATTTCAGTTCCTGCCATTTTTGCTCAAGATCCAGCAACAAATGGTCAAATGATCGCTGTTGGAGCGGTTGATAAAAACAATAATATTGCATTTTATAGTAACCGCTGTAGCCAAGCAAAAGCAAATTGCTTAGTTGCTCCGGGTGGAAGTGGTTTTAGTGGAAATGGTAATAACATTTATGCTGCAATATCAACCTCTAATACAAGTTATGCTGAAGAGGCCGGAACTTCAATGGCAGCTCCGCATGTTGCTGGTGCTGCGGCGGTTCTTAGGGCAGCTTGGCCTTATTTAAGCGCAAAACAAACGGCAGCTATTCTTTTGAATACCGCAACAGATTTGGGTGCACTTGGAGTTGACGATGTTTATGGGCACGGATTACTTAATTTGAAAAATGCCGTCAGTGCGCAAGGAGCAAATAATGTATCCTCTTCATCCACAATTGCCAGTTTGGGATCTGACGCCAGATCGTCAACAATTTCTACCAACGCAATTTTTGGAAATGCCTATTCAAAAAACCTTGCACCAATTTTAAAAAACGCCGTGTTCTTTGATATGTATGGCCGCGATTATCCTGCCAATTTAGATCACAAAATTTCTCGGCTTAATAATAATTCTTACAATTTAGATAACATTTTATTCACCAACTATTCCGGTGCCGCTTTGCCAGTGAGCTTCGGGGAGAATTATTCTAGCAATTTGGCGGTAAAATTTATTAGTCGCAATATTTTTTCTGATCCAATTTCTGGTAAATTAACATCCAATAAATTTGGTTTAAAATATTTAACGGTTGACCGCTCAAAAGAAGATGGTAATGGCTTTAGATCATCCGATGTTTCATTTTCTTATGCTCAAAATTTTGGACAAAACTTGCAAGTGAGTTTTAATAAAAATGATTTTAACAATGATTTTAGCGGCAATAATCCAGCTCAAAATTATAACTTAATTTCTTATAATAATTTTAACTCCAGCCCTTATAAAAAATTGAGTTTAAATAATTTTAGCAATCAAAATCAAAACCAAACCAATAGTAATCAACTCAATATTTCTCAAAATTTAACTCCAAATTTAACCACCAACTTATCTTATACTAGCTATAACCAAAGCGGTTCCATAGATAAATTTGGTAGCGACGAGAGCCGAGTGTTTGACAGTGGTTTTGGTTATAAATTGAATAATAAAACTAAATTAAGTTTTGGTTTTGGCAGCCTAAAAGAATTGAATAATAATTTACTTGGATCAAAAGCTGAAGGTGCCTTCAGTGCCGGTAGTAATCCTAATACCAAATATGTAACCTTTAATTTAACCAGAGATCTTATCAATAATTGGCAATTAACCACCAGCTATTCAGAAGGAAAGACTAATATTTCTGGTAATCAAATTGGAGTGTTTCGAGATTTTAGCGATATCAAAAGCCGCGGTATGGCAATTGGCTTGCTTAACAGCAATATCTTTAACGGCAAATTAGGTTTGGTTTATAGCGAGCCGCTCAGAGTTTATAAGGGAACTGCCAATATCGATATTCCAATCTCTCGCGATGCTGAAGGCAATGTACAAAGGCTAGCTGCTAATGGAGTCAGCCTCAAGCCAGATGGAAAAGAGCGTGATTTAGAATTTTCCTACAATTTTAACTTAAAAAACTATGACTCTAATATCAGCTTCAATTCCATAATCCAGCAACAGGCCAATAATGTTAAGGATGCCAAGGATCAATATCTCTGGATTGCCAGATATAATCTTAGATTTTAACTTGCCAAATTTAGCTTGATTTTTTTAGGTTGAATCATTACAGTGCAGCGTCTTTTTATCATATTTAAATAATCACTAAAATCATGGGCACTAAAAATAACCCGAAAAACCGGGGTAAAATCATTAAGAAAAAAACTCACAACGGTAAAGATGTTGAGCCAATTCTTTATGTTGGCAATCACGCAGGTCACGGCAAGTACATAACTGGTAAATATGCCGGAACCACTCAAATCATCGCTGACGCCAGCGGCAAACCACTTCCTTGGGAAGCAATATAAAATAATTATTAATGATTAATGGTTAATTATTGATGAGAACATTCATTAATTTTAGCCAATTAATCATTAATCATTAATCATTAATCACTATCAAAAATGCCAGAAGTAATTATCAGCGGTGCATCCGGAAGATTAGAAGGGCGTTATCATCAAAATCCAAATCCCAAAGCTCCAGTTGCTCTTGTGCTTCATCCTCATCCGCTTCACGGTGGAACTATGAATAACAAAATTACCTATGCTCTATATAAAGCTTTTGCCAATAATGGGTTTTCAGTTTTGCGTATCAATTTTCGTGGCGTTGGAAAATCACAAGGCAAGTTTGATAATGGTATTGGCGAGTTGCAAGATGCGACCGTCGCTCTTAATTGGTTGCACAGTCAAAATATGGATGCTCCAACTTTTTGGGTTGGTGGTTTCTCTTTTGGTTCTTGGATTGGCTTACAATTGGTAATGAGAAGACCAGATATTGAAGGCTATATTTTAGCCGCTCCTCCAGCTACTAAATATGATTTTAATTTCATCGTTCCTTGCTCTGCCTCAGGATTAATTATTCAAGGTGACAAAGATGATATTTCTAAAGAAGCTGATACCTTCAAAGTCGTCGAAAAATTAGCTTTGCGTGAAGAGGCGGAAGTTGGCTATCAAATTGTTAGTGGTGCTGATCACTTTTTTCGTTCACAGATGGACGAGTTTGAAGCTATCGCCGATAAATATATCAAAGATCGTCTAATTCAAGATTCTGGTAAAGTTAGAAAAGTTAAGCGTGATAGAAGACGCCGCCGCAAGAAGAAAGGCGGAGTTTCTCAGAAGAGCGAGACTCACATTTCTCCGGTAAAATCCCTGTTGTCTTGGGATAGCTAGTTGGCAAATTTAGCAAATTTCTAATTGCTAAAAATCCAAATGCCTGAGCTTCCACAAAATCTCCATCGATTTTCAAATCATCAATATTAGTTGTTTTAATTTGTGTAGCATTTTTAATGCTATTCATAATTTCTAGATTTTTTCTTCCACCACCGCACACTATAATTTCTAAGGGCTTTGAGGGTAAAAATTTTAAAACATTATTCACCGCCTGACCAATTACAAAAACTAAACTCGCCAAGATATCTTCCATTATTAGCTTAGAAAACTTCTTAATTACCAAGTCAAATTGATTGCGATCAAGAGATTTTGGGGGCTGTTTTTTAAAATATCCCAGCGCCAAAATTGCTTTCACAAAATCGTGATTAACCTTGCCAGATTTGGCTAAAAGACCATTTTTATCAAAATCTTTTCCAGTTTTTTCGTAAACTAAATCATTTAACGGTGCATTTCCAAAACAAACATCAAAAGCAATTAAATTTTCCTCGGCAATTAAATTTTCCGCGGCATTATTTTTTATGTAAGTAACATTGGTCACTCCGCCAATATTTAAAACTAGTAATGGCTTTTTATAATCTTGAAATAAAGCCAAATGATAAGATGGAACTAATGGCGCGCCTTGACCACCAAAAACTAAATCTTTAGTTCTAAAATCTGCCACTACATCAATACCAATATTGCTTGCCAACATTTGTGCATTACCAATTTGCCAAGTGATTTTTTGTTCAGGGTGATGCAAAATTGTTTGCCCGTGAAAACCAATCACATCGACATCTTTTTTATCAATTTTGTTTTTCGCTAAAAAATCTTTTACAGCAGCGATGTGCTTTTTGGTAATTTCTAATTCAATTTCTTTAATTTCCAGAAGTGAATTGATTTTATTGTTGATGAGTTTGGTTAGTGAATTTCTAATTTTTGGACTGTAAGGATAATATTTATTTGTATCACGACTAATAATTTTTTGTCCATCACTTTTTATCAAAGCAACATCAATTCCATCTAGCGAAGTGCCACTCATTAAGCCAATTGCAGTTATAATTTTATCTTTAATTTTTGGCATTTTTTATAATGTAAAAAATATTAATAATTGATTGCGATTTATCGAGATTAAGATTTTTAGTAGCGGAAAATACATTATTGATTTTATCTATAACAATAAAAACCTTTTCAGTATCATTTCTTTCTGCGCTTGAGCTGGTCTGACAGAGTAGATTATGAAGATAAAAAATAATTAGTTTCTCAAAAATATTCCATAATTCATCATTACCAGAAATAGTTTTGGCTAAATCAAAAATTGCTTTGCTGTTATTCTCTACAAGCAATTGTTCAATTTGTGTATAAAGATCAACGGCACTATAGTTATACATTTCAAGGGCTGAGCCAATTGAATTGTCAGAAATTTTGGCTAAAATTTTTATTTCCTCTGCGCTAATGCCCTCAAGATTTTTGATCAAAATTTCTTTAAAATCTAAATAATTGGGATTGGCAATTTTTATCAAACGACATCTTGATTTGATTGTATCTAAAACTTTTGCCGAATTGTGATTAATCAAAAATAAAAAAACATTAGTGGGCGGTTCTTCTAAAGTTTTTAAAATGGCATTGTTGGAGTTGCGATTTAGATCATCGATAGCGTTGATAATAATAATGCGGTGTTTAGAAATTGCGGCGGTGAGGCTCAAAAACCCAGTGATTTCGCGTACCGCATCAACAGGAATGTCGCGCTTTTTTTCCTCTTTAGTAATGATTAATAAATCGGGATGGGAATTGGATTGGATTTTTCTTAAATCTTCATTTGGATTGGGCGAAGAGGAGAGAATAATTTGGGTTGCTAGATCAAAAGCAAAACCAGCCTTACCAATCCCTTTATTGCCAGAAAATAATAAACCGTGGTGAAGTTGGTTTTCATTAAAATTATCCAGTAAAGATTTTTTTACTTGATCAAAACCAGATAATTTATTGCTCATCTATTCTCCTCCACCAAGTGAATGAATGTAAATTGACAACCCTTTGATGGTGTTATCATCTAAGCGACCAATCCAACTAGGCATCACTCCGCCTTGAGAGTGGGTTATGGTGTAAATTACATCTTTTTTTGTGCCACCATATAGCCAAATTTTATCAGTTAAATTTGGAGCGCCAACTTCGCGATTTCCCTTTGCGCTTGCAGTGTGACAAGCTGCACAGTTATTGATAAATATTTCTTTGCCAGCAGATAATTGTGCTTGATCTTGCCCGCTGGAGAATGACAAAACATAGTCAGTGACTTGCTCAATCTCTTGTTTGGTTAAAATTTTATCAGTTCCAAAAGCTGGCATTTGACTTTGACGAGCTTTTTCGTGTGTTGATCTAATTCCATAAAGCAAGGTGGTGTAAATATCTTCAACTTTTCCACCCCAAAGCCAATCATCATCATTTAAATTTGGGTAACCTTTTTGACCAGCGGCACCTGTGCCGTGGCACATTGCACAGTTATTTTGAAAAGCCGTTTTTCCACCATTAATGGCGAATTCCATTAAATCCTTATTTTGTTTTATCTCATCAAAATTGGCTTTGTTGAATTTTTTTAAATAAACATTTTTTTTCTGAGCGATTTCATCTTGCGATTCTTTTAATTGTGATTGTGAGGTCCAGTTTTTTAGACCTTTATTATTGCCGCTAGGAATTGGCCAAGTTGGATAAAAAAACCAATAGATAATTGCCCATATAATGCAGATCGTCCAAACAATTAACCACCATCTTGGTGCGGGAGTGTTGTATTCTTCAACGCCGTCCCAGCTATGACCAGTGGTTTTGGGATTGTTATTCTTAGTTAAATTTTTTTGTTTTTTATTCATCTTTAAAAGGAATTTTGCTGTAGTCTTGAAATTTTTTCTTATTTTTTGGAAGTAGCGAGGTGATAACTACTATGCAAAAAACAATTACAAAGAATAACAATCCTATTATTGGAGAGTTAACGGCGATAAAATTTATTATTTGATCAATCATTTTTGTGGTTTGTTTTCAGGTTGCAAAAGTTTTTGGTTGATGGGTTCAAATTTTGAGAAATCAACCATAGTGCCAAGAACCTGCAAATAAGAGATTAGGGCGTCCATTTCTGAAACTTTATTTTTATCGCCATCGAAGTCACGAATATTAACCTTCTTGCCATATCTTTTTATAATACCATCAGAATCTCGATCAGAAGAAGCTTGATTAACGCCATCGCTAACTGCATTTTCAATCATTTCGTCAGTATAAGGAACGCCAAGTTTGCGCAGCACTTCCATATCATCAGAAATTTTTGATAAACCAGCATTTCTTTCCGGCAAAAATTTATAACCAGGCATTATTGACGCAGGAACTACATCGCGCGGATTGATCAAGTGGCGGCGATGCCATTCATCAGAATATTTTCCACCGACCCTTGCTAGATCAGGGCCAGTTCTTTTAGAGCCCCATTGAAATGGAAAATCATACATAGATTCAGCGGCAAGAGAATAGTGCCCATAGCGTTCAACTTCATCACGCAAAACACGAATTTGTTGAGAGTGGCAACCATAGCAACCTTCTCTTTTGTAGATTTTTGATCCAGCCAATTCTAGCGGAGTTAGCGGGCGCATTCCTTCAACTTTTTCAATCGTGGTTTCAATTCTAAAAAGAGGGACAATCTCCACTAATCCACCAATTGAAATAACGATTACGGTGAGGATTAGAAGGAGGATTGAATTTTTTTCAATTTTATCGTGTTTGAACATTTGTTTAT
>CAMDOL010000060.1 GCA_945903615.1 Rickettsia typhi
CACTTTCATCCATACCGAAAAGTTCGATAAAAATCAGATGCTTTCATCTGATACACTTTGCGAAATTTCGTAAGGATTTTTGCAGTGATTTTTGAGCCTTTTGCAATTGGATATAATTGGACATTTTTTTGGGCATCAAGTGGGTTTTGCGGAAATTGTCTCATAGTAGAAACATTACGGAAATCGTAATTTTCTTACTATGACATGCGTTGAATTATGGAGCTAAGAGCGCTTGCTAGGGTAGCTTCATTGTGAGCTTCTGCTTATACTCACTGAAAAGTTTGCAGTTCTTCGAGCCAGTGCTTTTTGCAAACTATTGCCTTCACCGTACCGCAAAAATAGAAAAATTGATTATACGGAAAAACTAAATTCCAGTTTTTCTTTCTTTAAAGAATTAAAATCAATTTTCTGAAAAACTGGGAAAATTTTACATTCAAACCATTGATCATAATTTTTCTCAATTCCTTTTGTAAGAAAGCTAATACATTCTTCCTTAGATGTTGAATCATTCTTTTGGAGATTGATTACAGCTTTTACAGCAGCTTTTGTAATGTCATCTTTTGATCTATCTGCAATTTTTTGTATTCTAGGTAAATTTATACTCTCCCCCTTCAGGACTTTTGCTAGATTATAATTAATCACCAAAACATCAAACTTATCATCATTCTTATCTGAGAACGATTTAAGCAACTCTATCAAATCATCGTATTTCTTTAGATGAAGCAAAGCAGAAGAAGATTAAGTCACAAAAAGCAGTTTATCTATACGATGCAAGATCGGTCAAGCCATGGGGAACAAGTACTTTAGGAAAATAAAAATGACAAATTTTGTTATTCTTATCTTTAACCTAAAAAGAACGAACCATTTTTTCTCTGTTTGTAATAAAATCTTTTACGCTCTCAACCACTAATACATCTTTGGAAGATTCATGCATCTCAAATAAAGTAACTTCATGAAAGTTATTGGTCTTGATTAGAATCTTTGTCTTAAATCCATTCTTACTTGATGCTTGCACTAATAGTTGCTGTGCTTTTTCCAAAGTTTCATCAAATCTTTGAATTTTTATGGGTATCGGTTTCGTGGAATCGTTAACCCTTAAGAAACCATCTATTCCTTTGTTTCTCTGTACTGGCATCGCATCAATTTCTTTTAAAATTTGCAACACCTCAGGACTTTGATTTAAATAAGAATCTTTTCCATTTTTTAACAAATTCGAATCTGTTTTTATAGGATTTGCTATTCTCTCGTTAGCTAGATTGACAGCATCCTCAGATATATCAAAGCCGATATATTTTCTATTAAGTAATTTAGCTGCAACAAGAGTGGTGCCACTTCCACAAAATGGATCTAAAACAATATCATCTACATCGGTTACTAGCTGAATTATTTTTTCTAATAACAATATTGGCTTCTGAGTTGGATAGCCTACACGTTCATTCGCTTTGGGATTTAAATATGGAATATCCCATACATCTGAAAGAGGGACTCCTTTCTTGTCTTCCATTAACTCACAGTTTCCTTCGATATCTGATTTGTATTTAGTTTTGCCATTTTGATCTCGAGCTCTTTTTTGAAAAATTTGATCAATGTTTGTTGATGGAGAGTAGCCTTCAAAAACTTGATTAAATTTGAATTCTGAAGTTTTGCTATAGAAGTAGATTGCCTGGTGAGAATTCAGTAAGCCTTTTTTTGAGTTGGACCATCTTCTATAAGTCCATATAATTTCACTCTGAAAATTGTTGGATCCAAAAACATTATCTAGCGCAATTCGTAGATGATGTGATGCGCTTTTATCGCAGTGTAAAAAAATACTTCCCGAATCTTTCAGAACTTTTTTGCATTCAACGAGCCTTTCTTCTATGTAGTTAGTGTAGTCTTTGATACTATCCCAAGTATCTTCAAAGGAGTATTCTTTTGAGTTATCTCTGGTTTTTTGCGATTGTTTTCTTTGTGTGAAGAAAGGCGGATCAAGATAAATTAAATCTATCGAATCAGATTTAATTTTTTTTAACTCTGTTTTGCAGTCCCCATGCGTGATCATAATTTTAGTAAAAGGTTTTTAGTTTTGTGATTGGCAATTTTTTCTAGGATTGACATAAGGTCAACTTGCGTTTTGTCTTTAATGATTTTCCACGCTCCATCTCCAAAATAATATTCTCCTCCAACTCCCGCATATACTGTTTTTAATGTCTCTTGTATACGAATTGCTTGGGTGCGATTTGGATAATAGAACATTATGCGAATGGGTTTATATCCAGCGTCTTTGATATTTTTTACTCGAGTATGTTCTTTTGTGATATGATCTCCATCAGTTGTTGCGTCTCTCCACTTTATTTCATACGCATCCTTATCAACAAGGCAGTCAATCTCAAAGGTTTTTGGTTTCGATCCTAACTTATTTGAGATACGGATTTTTTTCTGTGCTTTAGGAAACTTTTCTTCAAAGCACAAAATTGCAGCTTCTTCCAAGAACGATCCTGCATATTTGTAAAGAAATCGTCCCATATTTTGATACTCATCAATTAGTCTTCCCTCTTCAGTTGCGATACCTAGGACCCTGTACAATAAGTAATGAGAATTATCATCTTTTTTCATCTCAACAACTCTTTCATCCATTTTCTGACGAAGATTCTTTGAGTATTTTTCAGCTAGACTGTGAATCTTTTCGTAGATGTCGTTCATTATAATAAAACTGATTAAATTTTTTAAGTTAGCTTTGTAAGTATTGCTTAAAAATAAATAAAAACAACCCACAGATTTTTTTAAATCTTAAGTTTTTAGACGAGCAAAATAATCTCCAAATCTCCGTTTCACGTTCACCGAATTTTGATCAGTGTTATCAAGGCTTTGTGAACTTTATCTACAGAAAAAATCTCCAACTTTCTCCATTTTCAAAGAATTTCAACTACACCTTGCGCAACAAAAAGTTCGCAAATGGGGTCGCTTCCCTAGGAAGTGATTTTTGGTTTTATTTTTATGAAAATTATTTTCGGTACGCTTCGTGCTAGAGCGGTGGGAGGTGGGTATACCGTGAGTTCGAATCTCACGCGGTCAAAATTTGAAAATCGTCTGAAGCCTTATGGCTCTAGGCTCGGGGAGCTATGGCGGACAGGGTGAGATTTGAACTCACGGAACGCTTTCACGCTCGGCAGTTTTCAAGACTGCTGCCTTAAACCACTCGGCCACCTGTCCTTATAAGAACCCTTCCCTTAAAAACATTTCCTTAGAAACCTTTCCTTAAGATATGAACTAGTTTTGTACAAAAAAGAGGCAAAAGCATATTAAGTTGAATTGAAAAATGCAATTGAAATTCTTTAACAAGGATTACCTCAGGCAAAATAAACACTAGAAAAATTAGACGCACGCCTTACTGTTGGGAAATATGGGCACCTTTAAAAATTCTAATTTTTAGAGGTGCCCATATTTAGATTCGCCAGACATCCGAGTTTCTTTTTAAACAATCAAAATGAATTATCAAAAGCTTTTTCAAAGCGTTATTGACCAATTGACCGCACAGAATCGTTATCGTGATTTTCTGGATATTTCGCGGATTTGTGGTCAGTTTCCTTGGGCGGTGAATAATAAAAATGGGCGCAAAATTACAGTTTGGTGCTCTAATGATTATTTGGGTTTGGGGCAAAATCAATTGGCAATTGATGCTGCGGCTGCAGCATTGAAGCAGTTTGGCGTTGGATCAGGTGGCACACGCAATATTTCTGGAAGTAATCATCCATTGATTGAATTAGAGCAGCAAGTAGCAAAATTACACAGCAAAGAAGCGGGATTAGTTTTTAGTTCTGGTTATGTGGCTAATGAAGCAGCAATTTCTTCGCTAGCAAAAATTATTCCTAATTTGGTTATTTTTTCTGATCAAAAAAACCACGCTTCAATTATTAGCGGCATTAAGCACAGCAAGTTAGAAAAACAAATTTTCCGTCATAATGATATGGAGCATTTGGAAGAGTTGCTTAAATCTTATCCTTTTGAGAGACCAAAAATTATTATCTTTGAATCGGTTTACTCAATGGATGGGCATTTCGGCAAGGCTTCAGAAATTATTAATTTAGCTAAAAAATATCAAACCTTAACTTACATTGATGAAGTTCACGGCGTTGGAATTTATGGCAAAAACGGTGCGGGGCTGTGTGAAGAGTTAGGTTTGGCGGATCAGATCGATATTATTCAGGGCACATTTGCTAAGGCTTTTGGTGGAGTTGGCGGTTATATTGCCGCGTCTGGAACCATTATCAATGCAATTCGCTCCGTTGCTTCCGGATTTATTTTTACTACCTCAATGCCACCTTCAATTGCGGCGGCGGTAAAAGCTAATATTCAGCATATTATAAACTCTCCAAGCCTAAGAGAATTGCATCGCCAAAAAGTTTTAAAGCTCAAACAAAAACTCGCAGAAAATAATATCAAAATTATCAATAACCAATCTCACATTATTTCGGTGATGATTAATGACGCTTTAAAAGCTAAACAAATTTCACAATCTTTGCTCGAAAATCACAATATTTATATTCAACACATTAACTATCCAACTGTTGCGGTTGGCTCTGAGCGCTTACGCATCATTATCACACCGCTACATAGCGATGAAATGATTGACGATCTAATTGTTGCCCTTAACAAAATTTTAAAATGAAAAAACCAAACAACATCCATCAATTTTTTGAACGCGATTGTGAATTTAAAATTGGGGCAATGAAATATGAACAAATCCCTGATTCACGCCTTCCTGAGGTTGCGTTTATTGGCAAATCTAATGTTGGCAAATCTAGTTTGATCAACGCGCTGGTGAACAAAAAAATCGCTATCACTTCCAAAACTCCGGGCAGAACTCGGCAATTAAATTTCTTCTGTGTTGGGCAAAATTTGAATCTGGTTGATATGCCCGGCTTTGGTTATGCCAAGGTCAGCAAGACTGAAATTGATTCTTGGGAAAAATTAATTTATCGCTATTTTGCCAATCGCCCTAATTTGAAAAAAGCGTTTTTGTTGCTTGATGCTCGAAGAGGGCTTGGTGAAAAAGATATTGAAATGATCAATATTTTTAATGCTGTAGGCTTAAGTTATCAGCTGATTATAACTAAAATTGATGAGATTAAAACTGAAGAATTGGAAGCAATCGTCAAAGGAATCACTGAGGCATCCAAAAAATTTGCCGCTCAACATCCAATAATTTTACTGACTAGTTCAGAAAAAAAAATTGGCATTGATGATTTGAAAAGAGCGATTGTGGAGATTATGTAAAATGAAGACTTTATTGATAATTATTTTAACCAGCCTTGCCGTTATCATTGCGGTTGCAGCCCTTAATTTTGCTAGCTATAAAGACAAATCTGCAAATTCAAAACCCAATTCCACAAAATGATTTTTTGTCAAACTCCACGACTTTATTTGCGACCATTCACAACCGAAGATTTAGATTTTCTCTATCAACTCCATTCCAATCCTGAAGTTGGTAAAAGCACAATTGACGGGGTTCAAAACCTAGAAACAGTTCAAAAACATCTCGATAATTTTATAACCAACCAAGAAAGAAACGGCTTTTCACAATGGGCAGTTTTTGAAAATAATACCAATAAATTTGTTGGACGCGCCGGTTTAATTAAAAGAGCTTTAAACCAAGAAATTGGCGAGCAGGTTGAAATTCGTTTTGCTTTTATGCCTGAATTTTGGGGGCAAGGAATTGCCTCAGAAGTAACATTGGCACTGGTTTTGTTTGCTAAAGAAAAATTAAAACTAAAAAAAATCATCGCTGCAAATGGTTTTACAAATGAAAAATCTGCCCAAATTTTAATCAAGCACGGTTTTAAACATCTCAAAAATATTATTCCCGAAGGTTACAAAACCACTGATGCGATTCGTTATTGGGAGCTTGAATTATAAAGTCTTGCGGCTTAGACTGACCGATTCCTTACTCAAAAATTTAATCTTAAATCAATGTCTAATTTAAAAGAAATCTACCTCAAATCCACCGCTTGGCCATTTGAAGAAGCACGCAAAATCCTGACAAAAATTGGCGGCAAAACTCCAGCCAAAGGTTATGTATTATTCGAAACTGGCTATGGCCCTTCTGGCTTGCCGCATATTGGCACTTTTGGCGAGGTAGTTCGCACTTCATTTGTGCGTCACGCTTTCTCACTTTTAGCGCCAGAAATTCCTACCAAAATGTTTTGTGTTTCAGATGATATTGATGGCTTGCGCAAAGTGCCAGACAACATTCCCAATCAAGATTTAATCAAAGCAAATTTAGGCAAACCTTTAACTTGCGTTCCCGATCCTTTTGGAACTCACGAAAGTTATGGGCATCATATGAATGCTAGGCTTCGCGCTTTTTTGGATCGTTTTGGCTTTAATTACGAATTTATCTCTGCAACTGACAAATATAAATCTGGTGCATTTGACTCAACAATGCTGCGGGTTTTAGAAAAATATGACGAGTTAATGGATTTGATGTTAAAAAATTTAGGTGAAGAACGCCAAGAAACTTATAGCCCGTTTATGCCTATAGATATTGAGTCTGGCAAGGTTATTGATAAAGGCGTAAAAGGTGTGAATAAAGAAAAAGGCACTGTTATTTATGTTGATGAAAATGGTCAGCAAAAAGAAGTTTTGGTGACTGGTGGCAATTGCAAATTGCAATGGAAAATTGATTTTGGAGCTAGGTGGTATGGCTTGGAAGTTGATTATGAAATCTATGGAAAAGATCATTTACCTAATGAGAAAATCTATCGCAAAGTTTGTGAAATACTTGGAAAAGAGCCACCGGTGAATTATTTTTATGAAATGTTTTTAAGTGCCGACGGTGCCAAAATTTCTAAATCAAAAGGCAATGGCATTTCAGTTGAAGATTGGCTCAAATACGCCCCGCAAGAATCTCTCTCGCTTTATATGTATCAAAAGCCAAAAACTGCCAAAAGGCTTTATTTTGATGTAATTCCAAAAGCGATGGATGAATATTTAGCGTTTTTATCCGCCTTTGCCAAAGCAGATGAAACTGAGGTTGATGAAGCAAAAAGAATAGATAATCCAGTTTCTTTTATCCATTTTGCCACAGCTGATAAGCCAGTTCCAAAACCAGAATGTAATTTAACTTATTCATTATTGCTAAATTTAGCCAGCGCTTGCAACCCAGAAACTGACGAGGTTTTGTGGGGCTTTATCTCTAAATATCAGCAAGGCCAAGAGAAAAAACTAACTAGAGAAAATTCACCAAATTTAGCCAAAATGGTCGCCTGTGCCATCAACTATTACAACGATTTTATCAAAGCCAATAAAAAATATCGCGATGCCACCGAGGCAGAAAAAGCGGCAATTTTGGATCTAAAAAACGGTTTGATTGAACAAGGTAGAACAGACGGATTTGCCCCTACAGATTCTGGGGAAATTCAAACTCTAGTTTTTGAAATTGGCAAAAAACATAACTATGAAAAAAATATGCGTGATTGGTTCTCCGCCCTTTATCAAATTCTACTAGGACAAAACGAAGGGCCAAGAATGGGCTCCTTCATCGCCCTTTATGGGGTTGATGAGTTTGTGGGGATGATTGATGAGAAGATAAAATGATTCTAATTATTTTGGGGGCTAAAGCCTGTTCTTTCTTAGAGCTCTATCCGTTGGTTAAAGCCAACGGTAATTAAAGAAAAATTAAGTTAAAACTCCTTAATTATCTTCGGTTCCAAGAATTACGGTTTTAAGAATTACCGTTGGTTTTAAGAATTACCGTTTTAAAAATTATCTTCGGTTTTAATAGGGTGGATCAAGTTAAAATTCCCTAATTACCGTTGGCTTTAGCCAACGGATATAGAATTAAAAAGAATTGGGCTTTAGCCCAATAAAACCACAAACAAATACCATAAAAAAACTATGAGCTGGTCTAGAATCTGGGTTCATTTAGTATTTACCACTAAAAACAGAGATCAAATTTTAAGAGAAAATATTAGGCAAAATCTTTTTGATCATATCAAAGAAAATGCCAAAGCAAAAGAAATTTATATAGATTCTATTGGCGGATTTTCCGATCATTGCCATTGTTTAATTTCTCTTGGAAAAGATCAAAATATTAGCAAAATTGCTCAGCTATTAAAAGGTGAAAGTTCGCTTTGGGTTAATAAGCAAAAAATATTCAACTATCATTTTTCTTGGCAGAATGATTATTGGGCGATGAGCGTTAGCGAAAGTGGAATTGATAAAGTGAGAAGCTATATTTTAAATCAAGAACAACATCACAAAAAGAAAACTTTGAATGATGAGATTGATGAAATTATGAACAAATACAGATGGAAAGTGTCGGGCTAAAGCCCTTATCTTTTTTAATTCTCTATCCGTCGGTTAAAACCGACGGTAATTAAAGAAAAATTAAGTTAA
>CAMDOL010000061.1 GCA_945903615.1 Rickettsia typhi
AGGAACCTCTGAACAACTAAAAATTGATATTTCTGAGGATTTTTTGAGTAGAAATTTCATTACTTTTTGGTGGAATATTTCCATATTTCACCAAAAAGTAATGAAATTTATGCCAAAAAAGACCAGAAAGATCAATTTTTCTAAAACATTGTTTTAGTTGTTCAGGGGTTCCTTTACATTAATCGTTTTATCACCAGCCTTCCAATTGCAAGGGCAAAGCTCATCGGTTTGCAAAGCATCCAAAACACGAATCACCTCAGCAGGATTGCGACCAACTTTTAAATCAGTCACATCGACATATCTGATAATGCCATCAGGATCAACCAAGAATGTGGCGCGAAGTGCAACGCCTTCTTCTTTATGTAAAATTCCAAGTGCCAAGGTTAACTCGCGTTTAATGTCGGCAAGCATTGGGATTGGTAAGTCGCGAAGTTCTTCATTGTCGCGTCTCCAAGCTAAGTGAACAAATTCGCTATCAATGCTAGCACCAAGTAAAGCACAATCACGATCTTTAAAATCACCATTTAATTTTCCAAACGCGGCAATTTCAGTTGGGCAAACGAAGGTAAAATCTTTGGGCCAGAAAAAAACACAAAGCCATTTACCTTTATTAGTATCGTTAGAAATGTTCTGGAAAGCTTTCTCCATTGATTCCAAAGATACTGTAGCTTTTAAATTGAAAGCCGGAAACTTATCGCCAATTGTTAACATAGTTTTGATTTAATTAAATTTGATAAAACTCTCTGGGTTTTCATCCAGAAGTTGGAACGAATTATCATTGCAAATTAGCATAAGTAAAATATATATAATTTATTTTTAACATAACTTATAGATATGTATGTTTTCAATCCGTGAAGTGGAATATGTTTTGACAATCGCTAAAACGAGCAGCATTTCTAAGGCTTCTCAGCTTTGTAATGTCAGCCAACCAGCTTTAAGTAAGCAGATTTCTAAATTAGAATCGGTGTTGGGGTTTCAGATTTTTGAACGAGAAAGAAGCAAGAATATCCCGACCAATAAAGGTCGAGAATTGATTGAGAATTTTGAAGAAATTTTTAGCAAATATAAAAAAATTAAAAATATTAATGCCAATCAAAATAATTTGAGAATCGGCATTATTCCAACCATCGCACCTTATTTACTTCCGCAAATTGTTAAAAATTTAGCAACGCTTAAGAAACAAATTTATTTTTTTGAACAAAAAACCGAATTGTCTTTAGAGGCGCTGCGAGAAGGTAATTTAGATTTTGTGATCTTAGCTTTTTATCCAAAAACTATTCCTGCCAACTTAGTTTATAAAAAACTTTATGATGAAGAATTTTTTTTCGTCACTCACAAATCTGAATCAATCAGCATTAAAGATGGTATCAAAAGTGATAAAATAATTTTGCTCGAAGAAGGAAATTGCATCAACAAAAGCATTAAGGGCATTTGCAATATTCATCAAGAAAAAGGCAGTTTTTCAGCAACCAGCATTGAGGTTGTCAAGGCAATGATTGCCATTAATAATGGTTATGGAATCTTGCCAAAATCAGCTTTGGAGCATTGTTTTGATGTGCGCAAAGATTTTAAAATTAAACCTTTTACTCCCAAAAAATATCGCGAAGTTGGAATTTGTTATCGCAAAAATTTTGCCGATAATGACACACCAAAAGATTTGATTAATAAAATTTTGCAGATTACTAAGGAACTGTGAAATAATAACTTAAGGAACCTCTGAACAACTAAAAATTGATATTTCTGAGGATTTTTTGAGTAGAAATATGCCAAAATCTAGGGCAAAATCTAGGGCAAAATCTAGGGCAAAATCTAGGGCAAAATATGAATTTAAGATGGGATTTGGTATTAGCTAACAGTGTCTAAATATGGGTGATAATTGCATAATTTTCAATACTAAAAAAATTATAAACTGCCAATCTTCTTCGCCAACTTCAAAATATATTCCGCCGTATTTTCAATTTGGGCAGCAACAGCATTTTCAACATCTTCTTCGCTAATTTGCGGTTCAGCAATTTCTTCTTTTTCGGGGGTTTGATTTCCAAAAACTCCATTGTGATTTTTTGCAGTTTCCAACTCTTCTTCTGCCGTCAAAGCGCACAGCATTAAAATTGTTTTTTCATCAGCAGTTCTGATTGCCAAAGATAAATTGTTCACTCTTTCATTTAATTTTTTAGACAAATTAATAATTTTATCTTCCTCACCATCAACGCAATCAACGGTGTATTTAGATTTTCCGATCGCCAAACTTAAAATAGACATAATTAATTATTGGAATTTGCGATTATTTTTTTGATTTGCACTAAATCAATTTTGATTTGATTGACAACCTCTCCAGTCTCAGATTTAAATTTTCTCAGCTTCTCATTTTCTGCTCCAAGTTCTGCCAATGTTTTTTGTAAAATATTAATTTCATTGTGAAGATTGTTAATTGCTGCCTGATTATTTCTGTCATCTCCAGCATTAGAATCGCTGACATATTTAACTTCATTGATTTTATCAATAATCGTTGATTCCAAGTCAGCAATGGCTCCAGCAAGATATTGCTTGGCATTGGATAATTTTTTATTATTCATATTTAGCTACGATAATCTTTATTAATTTTGATGTAGCCTTCAGTAAAATCACAAGTCCAAACTGTTGAAAGGTTTTCTTTTGCACCCAAATTTATATCAACAATAATTTTGACCTGTTGTCCAAGCAAATATTGATGCACTGGTTTTTCATCATAATTTTTTATAAGTTCGCCATTTTCAACAATTTTAAATTCACCAATTTGAATGCCAATTTTACTTTGCTCGGCTTCTTGCTCGGACTTGCCAATTGCCATAATAATGCGTCCCCAATTAGGATCGCAGCCAGCAATAGCAGTTTTGACTAATGGAGAATTAGCAATATTTAAAGCAATAATTTTTGCAGCAGTTTTTGATGTTGCACCTTTCACTTCAATTTCAATTAATTTGGTTGCGCCTTCACCATCAACCACAATTTGCTTAGCTAAATCAAGCATCAAATCTTTGAGAGCGGTTTTAAAGTTATGTAGCTGCGGATGATTCTCGCGGATTTTTTTATTACCAGCGTTTCTAGTGGCGAATAATAAAACCGTGTCATTGGTTGATGTGTCTGAGTCAACCGTTATAGAGTTGAAGGTTTCTTCATTTAATTCGCTTAAGATATTTTGCATCAGCGTGGCGCAAATATCAGCGTTGGTAAAAATATATCCAAGCATTGTCGCCATATTTGGTGCAATCATTCCCGAACCTTTAGCAAAACCATTGATCACCACTTCTTTGTCGTCAATTTGTAAAGTTTTGCAGGCAGATTTCATAAAAGTGTCAGTAGTCATAATCGCCTTTGCAGCTTTATCCCAAGCAGTTTTATCTTCTGATAAAATTTCTTTTAATTGAGGAAGTGCAGCAACTATCAACTCATCTTTCAAACGCTCACCAATTACGCCAGTTGAGGACATAAAAACCTTTTCTTCTTCACAATTCAAAATTTGTGCGACATTTTTGGCGACATTTTTGGCAGCTACAATGCCACCAACTCCAGTAAAAGCATTAGCATTTCCAGCATTAACAATCAAGGCTCGAGCTCTTTTTGCGCTCAAATTTTCCTGACACAATTTTACTGGCGCTGCTGCCATTGAAGATTTAGTAAAAACCCCAGCAACCGCAGTATCTTCTGGAAATTCGATCAATAATAAATCGTCACGATTTTTATATTTTATACCACAATTGATGGTGGCTAATTTTATATTTTTGATTGGCTTCATTGTTAAAATAAGTCTTTTAATTTTTTAATAACTAATTGCTCAATTAAATTGTTGTCACCAAGATTTTCTTCAATAACCTTAACCAAAGCTGAGCCAACAACAACGCCGTCAGCACCAATATTTTCAATCTCCTCAATTTGCTCTTTGGACTTAATTCCAAATCCAACCACAACTGGTAAATTGCTAATATTTTTGATTTTTTGTAAGTGGTTTTTTAGATCAATTAAATTGGCTGATTTTGTGCCAGTAATCCCCAAAATTGAAACCAAATATAAAAACCCGCTGGCATTTGCAGCAATTTTTTTGATGCGGTTTTCATCGGAAGTTAGAGCAACTAATTTGATAAAATCTAATTGATTTTGACCATTTTTCCCTTGGGCAAAATTTCTTAATTCCAAATCTTCTTCTGGTGGCAAATCCACCACCAAGAGCCCGTCAACACCAGCTTGGGCAGCATCGGCACAAAATTTTTCTAAACCATAATGCAAAATTGGATTGTAATATCCCATCAAAATGATTGGCGTGGTTTGATTATAAGCACGAAACTCGCCAACCATTTGTAAAACTTTATGCAAATTCATTCCAGTTTTAATCGCCCTTTTGCTGGCTTCCTCAATAACTGGGCCATCTCCGGCTGGATCTAAAAATGGAATCCCCAGCTCAATGATATCAACGCCATTTTGTGGAAGTTGTTTTATGATCGCAAGCGAAGTTTGATAATCTGGATCACCAGCGGTTAAGAAGCTGATAAAAGCTGATTTGTTTTGCGCTTTAAGATTTTGAAATGTTGCTGTAATTCTAGTCATTATAATTTTACTCCTAATTTTTCTGCGACGGTAAAAATATCTTTATCGCCACGCCCACAAACATTGATAATCATTATTTTTTCTTTGCTCATTTTTGCCGCTTGTTTCAAGGCAAAAGCAATTGCGTGAGAAGGCTCTAAGGCTGGAATAATTCCTTCCAATTTTGAACAAAGCTGAAAAGCATTTAATGCTTCTTCGTCAGTTGCACTTACATAATTAACTCGGTGAATATCGTGTAAATAAGCGTGCTCTGGACCAATGCCCGGATAATCTAATCCTGCAGAAATTGAATGAGCATCAATAATTTGTCCATCATTATCTTGTAAAAAATAAGTTTTATTGCCGTGCAAAACCGCTGGCGAACCCTTAGCAATTGATGCTGAATGCTCACCGGTTTCCAAACCTTTTCCTGCTGCTTCCACGCCAAACATTTCCACATTAGCATCATTTAAAAATGGATAGAATAATCCCATTGAGTTTGATCCGCCGCCAATGCAGGCAATTAAAACATCGGGCAATCTGCCTTCTTTTTCTAAAATTTGCTGCCTAGCTTCTCTGCCAATTATTGAGTGAAAATCACGAATCATTGCCGGATAAGGATGTGGGCCAGCCACAGTTCCAAGCAAATAATAAGTATCATTGGCATCAGCAATCCAATCGCGCATCGCTTCGTTGATAGCATTTTTTAAACTTGCCGATCCGCTTTCCACAGCCTTAACTTCTGCGCCCAAAAGTTTCATCCGAAAAACATTTGGTTTTTGTCTCTCAATATCTTTTGCGCCCATATAAATTGTGCATGGCAAATTAAATAAAGCACAAACTGTGGCAGTTGCAACACCGTGCTGACCTGCTCCGGTTTCGGCAATTATTCTTTTTTTGCCCATTCTTTTAGCGAGCAAAATTTGACCAATACAATTGTTTATTTTATGTGAACCGGTGTGGTTTAGTTCATCTCGTTTGAAATAAATTTTTGCTCCATTATTTCCATTGGCGGCATATTCAGTGGTTTTTTTTGCAAAATAAAGCGGGCTTGGTCTGCCAACATAATTTTTCATCAAATCATCAAACTCAGCCCAAAAACTTGGATCAGTTTTGATTTTTTTATAAGTGTTGTCTAATTCTAAAACTGCTGGCATCAATGTTTCTGCCACGAAACGCCCACCATACTGCCCAAACTTACCAGAATCATCGGGAAAATTGTAATTGCTCATTTTGATTGTTTGATTATATTTATCGGTTTGAAAACCTTATATTCAATAGTCAAATCGCTAAATATGCAAAATAAATCTGCCAAAAATTCTGCCAAAAATTCTATTCTTCGTCAGGATCTTCAAAGAGTTAAAAGATTATCAAAAGAATACATTTTTCCTCACGCCAAAACTTTTGCTATCTCCATAATATTGATGATGGTAATTGCCGGAACAACCGCCATTCACGCTTGGCTTGTCAAGCCTGCACTCGATTCAGTCTTTGTTAAAAAAGACGCTTCAATGTTATTAATAATTCCAGTAGCAATTTTGCTGGTCACCATTATCAAAGCCTTTGCTACTTACTTTCAACTCCTCACTATGAACTTGGTGACAATGCGTATCGCCGCTGATATGCGCAAAACTCTTTATGCTCATTTTATCAATTCTGATATTGCCGTTCTTCACGGATCATCTTCTGGAAACATGGTCTCCAGCGTTATCAACGAAATCAACACCATTGTTGGTGCAATGAGCACGGTTCTTAACGGCTCAATCAAACAATTTTTTACTCTGATATTTCTAGTTGCACTAATGTTTAAACAAAGTGTCACCTTATCTCTAATCGCTTTCGTTGGCTTCCCACTTGCGGCTTATCCAATCTATAAAATTGGTAAAAAATTACGCCACTTATCAATTGGTAACCAATCCACTTCCCAACAATTTACCTCACAAATGTCGGACACTTTGCAATATTCCAAACTGGTTAAAGCCTATAATTGTGAAGATTTTGAGATTAAAAGAATGGGAAATATTATTGACGATATGTTTAAAATTGGCAGAAAAATTAGTAAAATGTCTTTGATTGCCTCACCTTTTGTAGAAATGCTTGGTGGCGTTGGCGTTGCCTTAGTTATATGGTACGGTGGGCATCAAGTTTTAGTTGGCGAAACAACACCAGGGGCATTTTTCTCTTTTTTCACGGCAATGTTAATGGCTTATCGCCCGTTAAAAACTGTTTCTAGTATGAACTCTGGAATTCAAATGGGTTTAGCTGCAACTGAAAGGTTCTACGCTGCACTTGATCAAAAACCAACTATCACTGACAAACCTAATGCTTTAGAAATCAAAAATATTAGAGGAAATATCAAATTTGAAAATGTGACATTCCAATATAACGACAATAAAATTGCTCTTAACAATGTTAATTTAGAAATTCCTGCTGGAAAAACTATTGCCTTAGTTGGTCATTCTGGTGGCGGAAAATCAACAACGATGAATATGATTTTGCGTTTTTACGACCCAAACTCTGGCAGAATTTTGTTGGATGGAATAGATATAAAAGATTTAGCCATCAAATCTTTGCGAAGCTCAATGGCCGTTGTGAATCAAGAAGTGATGTTATTTGACGACACTGTTTTAGAAAACATTCGCTATGGCAACGAAATCGCCACCGAAGAACAAATTATCAACGCTGCTAAATTAGCTGAAGCTGACGACTTTATCAAAGAATTGCCAAATGGCTACAAAACTGCCATTGGTCAAAACGGTATTCGACTTTCCGGCGGACAAAGACAAAGAATCGCTATCGCCCGTGCCATTTTATATAACGCACCAATTTTGCTGTTAGATGAAGCCACTTCCGCACTTGATCCAATCTCGGAACATGCCATCAAAAAAGCTCTCAAAACTTTAATGAAAGACCGCACCACCGTTGTCATCGCGCACCGACTTTCTACAGTGATCCACGCCGATTGTATTTATGTAGTTTCCGATGGAAAAATTATTGAATCAGGAAAACATCAAGAGCTTTTAGAGAAAGGCGGGAACTACGCCAATTTATATTCTAAACAATTTGAGATTGAGACCGACGCTTAAAATAATTATGAGTTATGAATTATGAATTAAAAAATAAGGAAAGTCAGATTTATCCTATCAAAACCATCAATTACCGTCGGTTTTATAAGGCGGGTAATAAACTCTCTGAATTGGGCTTTAGCCCTACAAAATAATGTCGGGCTAAAACCATTTTTTTTAATTTTTCTATCCGTTGGTTAAAACCAACGGTAATTGATAGGGTAAATCTAACTTTGTGTCAGTCCTAAAAAATTTATGAAACAAAAACTAAAAAATTCCAACCAGAAACCCATCAACAAAAAGCTCCAAGACGCTTTACGAAAAAACCTTTCTCGTCGAAAACAAACTGATGACAATTCTAAAAATACCAAAAAAGATGACTAATCAAAACCATTATCAAACCACAATTCTGAGCTTTTTTTGGCAAATCTTAAAACCTTACAAAGCCTATCTAATTCTAATGCAATGACCATTAAAGTCTTTGAAGTTTAAAACTCCTTATGAAAGAGTTATTGAAGAATATCAAATTAATCCTGATATTTTTCTTTTAAATC
>CAMDOL010000062.1 GCA_945903615.1 Rickettsia typhi
ATGGCTCAATATTGTTCAGTTAGCCAAACACTAAAACTCTTGAAACCCTTATCAACAGATGGTTCAACAGGTATCAGAAATTTTTCGATATAATTTGCTGTCTTTAGAGGTGTCTTTTAATTACCGTCGGTTTTAACCAACGGTTAAGAGATTAAGAAAAAGTGGGCTTAGCCCAATACTAAATCAGAATTATTGGGCTAAAGCCCTTTTTTAGTTAGCTCTTCTATCCGTCGGTTAAAACCGACGGCAATTAAAAGCAGAACAAAGGTTAACCGGAAAACGAAGTAGAAAAGGAATTTTTGATGATTTTTGAAAAAGATGCCGACCCTTATGATTGGGTGGCGGGAGTGACGAGACTCGAACTCGCGACCTCCTGCGTGACAGGCAGGCGCTCTAACCAACTGAGCTACACCCCCAAAATAAAAGACTGGGAAAGTCTGGTTTTGTAGACTGATTTTATAAAAAAATCTAAACTAATATTTATAATTTATAATCTTGCCAGCCGTAGCAACGAATTGCTAAAGATGGTGGGTGATGACAGGCTCGAACTGCCGACCCTCTCCTTGTAAGGGAGATGCTCTACCAACTGAGCTAATCACCCATCAAAATTAAGTCGCAGAATATAAAATCTAAATAGATAAGTTGCAATAAGTAATTAGAAAAAAGTCCTGACATAAAAAAACTCTTACACCAGATTTTTGATGTAAGAGTTTTTGTATTGAGTTAGAAATGTTTAAGAAACTATTTTACAGCATCTTTCAAAGCTTTGCCAGCAGAGAATTTAACTCTGTTAGAAGCTTTGATTTGGATTTCTTTTCCAGTTTGTGGGTTGCGACCTTTTCTGGCTGCAGTTTTAACAGTTTTGAAAGTACCAAAACCAATTAAAGTTACAGAGTCCTTTTTCTTTAAAGCTTTAGTAATGATCTTTAAAGCTGAATCTAAGGAATTGCCAGCATCTTTTTGAGATAGACCAGCAGCGTTAGCGATTTCTTTGATTAAGTCTGTTTTGTGCATTGTTAAATTCCAAAAAAATTAATATTATAAAAGCCTTTGTAACACGCTATTTTAAAGTGCCAAAGACACTTTTAAATCACGTAGTTTGTTGTAAATTATAATAATAAAATATGAAAGCAACCATTAATTTGTTTTTTTTATGACCATCTTAAAATGATACAATGTTGATTTTATTGCTTACAAGAGGGTATGCTATTTTTAGATACAATGAAATCAAGGCTTTGATCCTGTTTTTCTGGAGAAATTTCTGAACAATTTTGCCATTCATATCCAAGTCCAATAAAAATTTTCTGAGAGTTTTTGTGTCTAAAATAATTGATAGTTGCATCATAAAATCCGCCTCCCATTCCAACGCGCGAGCAGTTTTTATCAAAAGCAACTAATGGAACAAAAATAATATCAGGAACAATATTTTGTTTTGATTCTTCTGGTTCTAAAAGTTTTGGATAGAGCTTATTGTTAATTAATTTATCACCAATTTTATAAGCTTTAAAATCTAGCATTAATTGCTTTGGTATAATTTTTGGCATAGTAATTATATTTCCTAATTTTTGACAATGCTCAAGAATAAAAATTGGATCAACCTCATTATTTGTCGCAACATAAAACGCTAGTTTTTTTTTAGAAAAATCAGGAATTTTTGGTAATAAATTTTTGATAAAATTATCAGCAATTATTTTTGATTCTTCCTGCACTTCTTGTTTTGTTAATTCAAGGCGTTTTTGTTTATAAATTTGTCTGATTGTGGATTTATTCATTTGAGTTTAAAGTTCGATTAAGATTGAATTTCCTTTGGTTAATTTAACTAAACTAAATATTTTTAAAATGATTGATCAAGATTTTTTTCAAGTAGCTGGACATAAATTTAATTCTCGTCTTCTGGTTGGCACTGGAAAATATAAAGATTTTAAAGAAACCAAATTAGCAATTGAAGCCAGCGGCGCAGAAATTGTTACTGTTGCAGTTCGTCGTGTGAATGTAGAAAATAAAAATGAGCCAATGTTGCAAGATTTTATTGACCCTAAAAAATATACTTATCTACCCAACACTGCTGGATGCTTTACTGCCTTTGATGCAGTGCGAACCTTGCGTTTGGCAAGGGTAGCGGGCGGATGGAATTTGGTTAAGTTAGAAGTTTTGGCTGATGAAAAAACGCTTTATCCAAAAGTTGTTGAAACAATTAAAGCCGCAGAATTGCTGATTAAAGAGGGTTTCGAAGTTATGGTTTATACCAGTGATGATCCGATTGTAGCAAAGGAATTGGAAGATATTGGCTGTTGTGCGATTATGCCTCTTGCTGCTCCAATTGGCTCTGGGCTTGGCATTCAAAATGCTTTAAATATCAGATTCATTGTTGAGCAAAGCAAAGTGCCAGTTTTAGTTGATGCTGGGGTTGGAACGGCTTCGGACGCGGCAATTGCAATGGAACTTGGCTGTGATGGTGTTTTGATGAACACCGCAATTGCCAAAGCGAAAAATCCAATTTTAATGGCAGGGGCAATGAAGCTGGCAATTGAAAGCGGCAGAATGGCTTATTTGGCAGGCAGAATGGAGAAAAAACAATTTGCTGTTGCCAGCAGTCCCAATGTTGGAAAAATTTCTTAAAATTAATTTAAAAATTCTAATGATTATTTTTGCTACAATCATAACTTGTTACTCAATTTTTATTTCTGCACTGGCTTTTTTTTATCATAAAAAACAGAAGGGAGTTTTGTTTGAGAAGGGCGCATTGCAGGATAAATTTGATAAAATCAACATTGAATTAGAAGCAAAAAAGAATGACATTCTGTCTTTACAAAAACAAAGCAATGAAAAAGAAGATTCTATAAAAAGTAAGGACACAATAATACTGGATTTATCAACAAAAAATGCTTCGCTTATTAAATCTGAAGAATTGACCACAAAAGAAAACAAAAAGTTAGAAGATAAAATTATTACTCTTGACGCTGAGATAAAAACGCTAAATGAAAGTAATTCCAAACTTGCCTCTAGAGAAGCTGAAATTAAAACTGAAAAAAAATCCTTAGAAGAAAAAATCGCAGAGCAAAAAACATTTATTGAAAAGGCGCAAGAAAATCTTAAAACCGAATTTGAAAATATTGCCTCAAAGCACTTGAAGACTAATTCTAGTGAATTTTTAGAGAGTTCGTCATCAAAATTAACCGACATTTTAAAACCCTACGCAGAAGGAATGGAGGCTTTAAGAATAAAAGTGGAGGGCACTTACGACAAAGAATCCAAAGAAAGATTCGCTCTTGAAAAACAGGTTGAAAACTTATTGAAAGAAACTAACAAAATTAGTCTTGAGGCCAATAACCTAACCAACGCTTTGAAGGGGAAAAGTAAGACTCAGGGCAATTGGGGCGAGATGATTTTAGAAACAATCTTACAAGATTCTGGGTTGATGAAGGGTTATCAATATAGTAAGGAAGAAAATATTAAAGATGAAGATGGCAATAATTTGCGCCCAGATTTTATTGTTAAACTGCCCAATAACAGGGCTGTTATCATTGATTCTAAAACCTCGCTCACAGCTTATGAAAAATTTAATTCAGCGACAAATTCAGCAATTCAAGAATTGCATTTAAAAGAACATATCTCTTCGATTAAAAATCATATCGATGTCTTGAGTAGCAAAAAATATGACGATTTGAAAGAATCTCTCGACTTTACTTTAATGTTTATTCCCATAGAACCAGCCTATCTAACCGCAATTCAGTTTGATCCTGAATTGTGGAACTATGCTTATAAAAAAAGAATTTTACTGATCAGCCCAACTAATTTAATCGCTTGCTTGAAGCTGATAAATGAACTTTGGAGAAGAGAAGAACAAAGCAAAAATCACAATGAAATTCTTAAGCAAGTTGGCGCGCTTTATGATAAATTTGCCGGATTTGTTGAATCAATGATTAGTATTAAAACCAAAATAAATGCCACTCAAAATGCTTATGAAGAGGCTTTAAATCAACTCAAAGATGGCAAGGGAAATATTGTTACTAGATTTGAAAATATTAAAAATCTTGGAATAAAAACTAGTAAAAATATTACTGAAAATAAAAAAATTCCCGATGGATTTTTACCAGAAGATCTTCAAAAAGAAGATCAGAATAAAGATAAATTGGCAATTATAGAATAACCTAACCTTAAACTTAAAAAAACCTTCATATGCACAAATTCCATCCTTCAATTTTAAGAGCTTACGATATCAGAGGTATTGTTGATGAAACATTAAGCACTGATGACGCCTATTACATTGGCAGGTCATTTGCCACCTTTTTGCGTGGTGAACAAAAAAATAAAATAGTTGTTGGTTATGATGGCAGAATCAGCTCCATTGCTATGAAAGAAGCTCTAATTCGTGGCTTGATAGATTCTGGAGCTAAAGTTCTTGAGATTGGCCTCTGCCCAACTCCAATGCTTTATTTTGGGGTTTATCACTTAAAGGCTGATGCTGGAGTTATGATTACTGGATCTCACAATCCCGCCAACCACAACGGTTTTAAGTTTTTATTAAAAGAACGCCCGTTTTATGGTGAGGATATTTTAAATCTTGGTGAAATTGCTAAATTAGGAAATTTTGTTGATGAAGCTGGAAATGCCAATCACAACAACATTATGGAAAGCTATGTCAATCACCTTGCTGATGATTGTGACATTGAAAGTGATAGCGAATTTTTGGATGAGCTGGATGATTTTTTGGAAGATGATAAGAAGCGTTTGAAAATTAGCTGGGATATTGGCAACGGTGCAACTGGAGAGGTGGTTCAAAAATTAACCAATAAATTAAAAGCCAAACATTTTCTGCTTTTTGAAGATATTGATGGAACCTTTCCCAATCACCATCCAGACCCAACAGTTGAAGCAAATTTGGCAGATTTAAAAGAATCAGTTTTGACCAATGAGTGTGATATTGGAATTGCCTTTGATGGCGATGGAGACCGCATTGGAATTGTGGATGATTGCGGAGAAGTTTTATGGGGTGATCAATTGATGTGCTTATTTGCCAAAGATGTTTTGGAAGAATATCCCGGCTCAACAATTATTGCCGATGTTAAGGCCAGTCAGGTTTTATTTGATCAGATCAAAAAATTTGGTGGCGTTCCTTTAATGTGGAAAACTGGTCACAGCTTGATCAAAGCAAAAATGAAGGAAACCAAATCTCCACTGGCAGGAGAAATGTCTGGACACATTTTTTTTGCTGATCGCTACTTTGGTTTTGATGATGGAATATACGCCGCAGTCAGGATCATCAACATCATTTTAAAAGAGAGAATTCCCTTATCAGAAATTAGAAAAAGTTTACCAAAAACTTTTTCTACTCCCGAAATTCGTATCAATTGCAGTGAAGAAAAAAAGTTTTTAATTGTTGATAATATCAAATTGCAACTACAAAAAAATAATATTCAATTCAATGATGTTGACGGTGTTCGCGTGACAAATGATTTGGGTTGGTGGCTTTTAAGAGCAAGCAACACTGGAGCTGTTTTGGTAGCAAGATGCGAGGCTCTTTCTAAAGAAAATTTGAACCAATTGCAAGAGGATTTAAGTAAATATTTATTAGCAAATGAAATTTCTCTCCCTAAAGAATTATGTTGATTATTGGCTTGACTGGCGGAGTAGCAAGCGGAAAAAGCTTTGTTGCCAGCCGGTTTAAAAAATTCAAGATTCCGGTTTTTGATGCCGATCTGGAAGTTCATAAATTATTTCTCGTTGATAAAGAAATTTTTTTACAGGTAAAAAAAATTTTTCCCAGCGCAATTTTGAATGGCAAGATAGATAGAGGGCAATTGGGTGCAGAGGTTTTGCAGGATAGACAAAAATTGCAAAATTTGGAAGATATAATTTATCCAAAATTAAGAGATAGGGAAAATTTATTTCTTAAAAATTGCCGCCGCAATCATCACAAAATTGTTGTTCTAAATATTCCCCTGCTGTTTGAAAAGGGCGGATATAAAAGGTGTCACAAAACCATTGCTATTATTGTTTCTCCGCAAATTCAGTTTCATCGTTTTAGATGCCGCTCTAAGCTTGAAGATAAAAGATTAATTGAAGAGAAATTTAAAAATATTACCCAACATCAAATCAATAATTTGCAAAGAAAAAACCGAGCTGATTTTTTGATTCATAATGGTTTGGGCAAAGCATTTTGCTATCATCAGGTTCAATTGGTGGCAAAAAAATGTTTGCAATATGTGGTCAGCCAGCCTATACAATAAAGCATCGATCCTTTAACCAACTATAAATATAAATACCCTTATGACAAAATTTCAGCAAAATGGTGAGACAATTGTCCTTGAGAATGACATAGGGAAACCGGTCAATAAAGTTCTTGAAAAAAATGATGGTCAAACCGACAAAAAAAACGATACAAAGAATGATCAGGATTATGTACAATCTTTCAAATCTCTAATCAAATCAATTGTTCATCCAGTCACTAGGGGGATTTTAACCTCTAGTGATCCTGTTGATAGTGAAAAGTGGAAAGAGTTTCAAAAATATAAGAATGAGTTTTTGGAGCGAGCTTGTAATGATCCTAAACTTGATGCGAAATTGAAGAGTCAGTTACAAAGATTTGGCAGAGATTTGAGTTCAGGCTTGATCAGCAAAGAAGAGTTTGATGGATTGATTAAGCTAAATAAAGAGCAGGCAAAAAAAGCTGACGCTGCGCATAAGACATATAGAGACAGTCTGGAAAAAGCCGCAAAAGATGCTAATGATGCTATTTTGAAGAAGATTAAAGATGATGCAATTGAGGGCGATGATCTGAATAAATATCGCATTATCCAACTCTTGTTACTTTGCTCGCCACTTTTGCCCATTCCAATTGCCGGAGTTATTTTTAATGCTCTCCAACCATTCTTAAGTGGCGCTTTAGATATTCCAAATTTCTTAGGCTCGTTTTTTAGTGTTGATGGTCCATTTGGAGATTTTGCATTGCTGACCGATCAAATGGGTTTGGATGATTTAACCACAATGACCGGTGATTTATTTGGTGGTCCACTCAGTGTTGTTCAAAATTTAGTAGTGAATCCCATCACTTCACCAATTATGACTTCTGTTGGCGGTGCTTTAGCAGGCTCTCCGCTGACTGTCTTTGCTTTAGTGGCAGCTTTTGAAGTTGCGACTGATTATAATAAAAGAGAGATTGATCGCTTAACAAAATCGGCAAATATTCTCCCTGATGCTAAAAAAAGTTTTGATGCTGCTTATGAAAAGTTAAGAGCTCCAGAGGTGGAGAGATTAAAAAAACAAGCTGGTCAATATTCTGCTGCTGAAATTGCTTTAAGAAAAAATCTATTTGTTGCCGCAAAAGCTGCGGAGTGGCTGCAAGCAAAGCATAAATCTCACCCAAAATCTTGTAAAACTTTACTAGAGAATCTTTTTGGAGATAAAGCGAAGGGCTTGCTAAAGACTGACAAAAGTGGTTTGGTAGAAAATTTGATAGAAAATCTTTATAAATTAATAAATGAGGATGGCTTTAAATCATTAATAAAACTAAGAGAGGCGGAGGATAAACCTCAGAATGCTAACTTCAATAAAGTTTTTTTTGCAGACAATGATGATGAAAAAGAATTAGCGGATTTAAAAAATCAGCAGAAGAAAGATATAGAAGTTGCAACTAAAGGCATTGACGCCGATAAAATAATTAAAGGTTTGGAAGATAATTTTTATTTTTTTGAGGCAGACAAATTGGATATTAAACATCAATATCTTCCAGCGCAAGGCTATCAGCTTTTAAAAGAAGAGCTTGATAAAAAGCTAGCTGATTACGAGAAAAATGGTTACCACCCTATTTGTAAAGATGCTACTCCAACTCAAATGGTAGATCGAATGATGTTGCTCGAGATTCTAAGTGCACAAAATAATCAGCATCTCTTGTTAAATGAAAGTAAAAAGCCAAATTTTGATTTTGATCAATTCTTTCAAGAACATAACATAATTGATTACGATCAATCGATGTTGCAAATCAATAACAATAAGGAAATTAGATCAAAGCAACTAATAGTTGATAAATATTATTTGGATAATCCTGATGAGAATAATGATGAGTTTTTAGGCGATGTTGGTGCTTTGAATAAGAAGATAAAAGAAATTGAAGCAAAATATTCCGATAAAAGAGA
>CAMDOL010000063.1 GCA_945903615.1 Rickettsia typhi
AAAGAAAATGAATTTAAAAATATTGTGAAGATTGGCAGAACCCACACCCAAGACGCAACACCTGTCACCTTAGGGCAAGAATTTTCTGCTTATAAAGTTCAAATTCAAACTGCGGCAGTTTTTGTTTCTCAAGCAATTGCCTATTGCGTTTATTTGGCGCAAGGTGGAACGGCAGTTGGAACTGGGCTTAATTGCCATCCAAAATTTGCTGTAGAATTTGCTAAAAAAATCACCGAAGTTTCTGATTTAAAAAATATTCATAGCAAACTTTTAAATCTTGATTTGGGCAGAACAACTCTTGCTGACGGGGTTTGGAAGGTTAAAGATTCAAACCTTACCAAATTAGGTTTGGAAAATGCTGATAGCTTTTATACCAACAAAAACAAATTCTTCGCTCTGGCTTGCAATGATGAGCTGGTCAATCTTTCTGGCTCACTGAATTCTTTGGCTGGTTCTGTGATGAAAATCGCCAACGATATTCGCTTTCTAGCTTCTGGGCCTCGTTCTGGCTTGGGAGAAATTTCTCTTCCAGAAAACGAACCCGGATCTTCAATAATGCCCGGAAAAGTCAATCCAACTCAATGCGAAGCTTTAACGATGATTGCCTGCCAAGTGATTGGCAATAATGTGGCAGTTACAACTGGCGGAATGCAAGGGCATTTTGAGCTTAATGTTTTTCGCCCGATGATTATCAGAAATGTTATAGAATCAATTAATTTGCTCTCCGACGGGATCAACAGCTTTATTGATAATTGCCTGAAAGGAATTGAAGCTAATGAAGATCGAATCAAGCAATTGCTAGATCAATCGTTAATGCTGGTCACCGCGCTCAATCCATATATTGGCTATGACAACGCCGCTAAAATTGCCAAACACGCTCACAAAACTGGTGGCACTTTAAAAGATTCTGCTTTGCAGTTGGGCTTTTTGAATGAAGAAGGCGGAGAAGGAAAAATTAAAAAATCAGATTGGAATGAAATTTTGGACGCTAGAAAAATGGTTTAAAATTGGTATTAGTTCATCTTTTAGACACTGTTAACTAATTAAGGAACCTCTGAACAACTAAAACATTGCTTTAGTTGTTCAGAGGTTCCTTAGCTAACAGTGCCTAATCATAACCATCTGATATCCTCAACAAAAATAATATTTTTGTCCAAATCTCTTTCTGATAATGCTCTTCGCATTTTTTATTGTTATAAAGTAACGCAATTCGCTTTAAATATAATTGCAATTTGACAAAGCAAGGCTCTATAATCGCGCGAAACATTTCTTGATTAATTATATCAGAAAATTTCAATTAAATTTAAAATATATGCCTAAAGAAGATTTATTATCAATGAATGGAGTTGTGGTTGAAGTTCTTCCTAACACAATTTTTCGCGTTGAACTAGAAAATAAGCACATTATCACCGCTCATGCTTCTGGAAAAATTCGTAAGAATAAAATCCGGATTTTAAAAGGAGATACTGTTGAAATTGAGATGACAACTTATGACCTGACTAAGGGCAGAATTGTTAGAAGAAATTAGCCCACTCCCATTATAGCACAACCTCCTAACCCTCCCATTATACTAGCCGCCACTAACACTAAAATTGAAACTGGGAATTGAAACGGGGAATTGAAACTGGGAATTAAAACGGGGAATTGAAACTGGAATAATGCCAGATTCCCGCTTGCGCAGGAATGGCAGTTTTATACCAGTTTTCATTTAGCTTTTGCAATTTTTAAAATAAAAATTGGTATTATTTATAATCCGTAATTACGAACCAAAATCTCAGCAATCTGCACCGCGTTTAAAGCCGCACCTTTTCTAAGATTGTCCGCAACTACCCAAAGATTTAAACCGTTTTTCACAGTATCATCTTTTCTAATTCTAGAAACATAAACTGGATCTTTGGTTGTCACTTCAAATGGAGTTGCATAGCCATTTTCAGAAATGTTATCTAGAACCACAACACCATCAAACTTTTCTAAAGCTTTTCTAGCCTGAGCCACGCTTATTGGTTTTTCAAATTCTACATTTATTGATTCAGAATGCGAAACAAACACTGGAACACGAACGCAAGTGGCGGTCACTTCAATATTTTCTCCCATAATTTTTTTGGTTTCCACTTTCATCTTCCATTCTTCTTTAGTGTTGCCATCTTCCATAAAGACATCGATATGTGGAATAACATTAAAGGCAATGCGTTTAGAGAATTTTTGTGGCTGAGTGATTTCGCTTTGATAAACTTTTTTAGTTGATTGAAAAAGTTCATCCATCGCTTCTTTGCCAGCACCACTTACGGATTGATAAGTTGAGACGACAATTCTTTTAATAGTTGCCAAATCATGAAGTGGCTTTAAAGCAACCACCATTTGAATTGTTGAACAATTTGGATTGGCAATAATGCCAGATTTTTTATAACCAGCAATTGCCTCTGGATTTACTTCTGGAACAACCAAAGGAACATTTTTATCCATTCTAAAATGAGAAGTGTTGTCAATTACAACACAACCAGCTGAAGCTGCTCTTGGTGCATGAATAGCGGAAACCGAACCGCCCGGAGAAAACAAGCCAATGGCAGTACCAGTAAAATCATAATCTTCTAAAGCCTGAACTTTGAGAGTTTTTTTATCGCCATAGCTAACTTCGCGACCAATAGAATTTCGAGAAGCCAAAGCCACCACTTGGTCAGCTGGAAATTTTCTTTCCGCTAAAATTGATAAAATTTCGCGACCAACATTGCCTGTTGCACCAGCAACGGCGATTTTTCTTGCCATATAAATTGAAATTTGAATTGTAAATTGATTAAATGAAAAAGCGGCGGCATTTTAATATACACAATAACTTTGTAAAGCACGAAATGGACAAAATTAAAATTTTTATCATTGCGGGTGAGCCTTCTGGCGATGTTTTGGGTGGAAAGTTAATGACTGCAATCAAAGATGAGAGCTCGGGAAGAGCAATTGAATTTATTGGAGTTGGCGGCAGCAAGATGCAAGAGCAAGGTTTGAATTCTCTCTTTCCGATTTGCGAATTATCAATAATGGGCTTTGCCGAAGTTATTCCGCACATTCCTCAACTATTAAAGAGGATTAACCAAACCGCTCAAAAAATTATCGACTCTGGCGCCCAAATGGTGATCACTATTGATTCTCCAGATTTTTGTTTTCGGGTAATTAAAAAACTAAAACAAAACCCCGTTAGTTCTAAAATAAAAAAAGTTCACCTCATCGCCCCTAGCGTTTGGGCTTATCGCCCTAAAAGAGCGCAAAAAATTGCCAAACTTTATGATTTACTGTTAGCAATCCTGCCCTTTGAACCACCTTATTTTGAAAAGCATGGTCTAGAAACTTTATTCATTGGACACCCAATCACCGAAAGTTGTGTCGCCCCATCTCTTACTAACCTAAACTCGCCCCTAAATAGAGGGAAGTTAACCCACACAGAATATTTCCGCGAAAAGAATCAAATCAAAAATGATGATCTGTTAATCTGTGCTATGGCCGGAAGCCGTGTTGGAGAGGTAAAAAGAATTTTGCCAGAAATTATCGGAGGCATTAATATTTTAGCTCAAAAATATCCCAACTTAGTAGTGGTAATGCCAATAATTGAAAGGACTCGTCAGTTAATTGAAGAGCAGCTAGTTTTGTTTAATGTTAGAGTCATATTGATTAACGAAGACCAAAAATATTCCGCTTTTAAAGCCTCAAACCTTGCCATTGCTAAATCGGGAACCAATAATTTAGAAATTGCTATTGCTGGTTTGCCGATGATCACTATCTACAAAATCAACCCTCTGACCCATTTTTTTGTTTCAAGAATAGTTAGAATCCAATTTGCCAATCTCATTAACCTAATTTTAAACCGCGAGCTAATCCCTGAGCTACTCCAAGACAATTGCTGCGCCACAAAAATTGCCAGCACAGCAGAAAATTTGATCGGCAATCCACAATTAGCCCAAAGACAAATCTTGGAGAGTAAAAATATATTAAAAATTCTTGGGCTGGATGCTCAAGAAAAACCTTCAAAAAAAGCAGCTTTAAAAATATTGTCTTATTTTCCATCAAGATAATTTTTTATTAAAAATAGCTTGACGCATTTTTCATCAGCAAGAATATAGCCCTAAAAAATAATAATCTTCTCTAGCCTTATAAATCAAGGCTTAAAACTAATTTTAAGTATTGAGTAGTTGGCTTTCTGGGCTCAAAATTGTCAAGCACTTTTTTTGTAAAAAAGTAAAATAAATTTCTTTACAAGATGAAAAAATCACTAGAGAATTCGTCCAGATTTTGGGAAAAATTAAAAAGAAATCACAAACCTTTTGGTTGGTATTATTAAAGGAGCGCCAATTTATTTATTAAAATGGAGCTTAAAAAAGATGGTTTTACAAATTGACGTCCTCGATGCGTGGAAAGTTTTACAAGAGCCTCATTCAATTTTGATTGATGTTCGAACTAGAGAAGAAATTGACTTTGTTGGTTTTGTTAATTTATCGAATACAAATGCTAAAACTATTTCATTGCCGTGGAAAAACTATCCACAAATGGCAGTTGATGAAGATTTTACTGATAAATTAATCACTTTGATTGCTAAGCTTTTCCCGTCCAATCCTGAAGAAGCAAATTTATTATTTTTATGTCGCAGCGGCAATAGGTCGTTTGAGGCGGCTATGTTTATGTCCGATTTTGGATATAAATGCTATAATATTATAAACGGTTTTGAAGGCATCCACAATGATCTGGGTCAAAGAGGAAATATCAATGGCTGGAAATCTCAAAACCTACCTTGGAGACAAAATTAATGTTAAAAAATATCAATATTAAAAATGATATCGAATCTCCAAACCTTGGCTGGCAAAGCTTTTTTGCTGCTTTAGAAATGGAATTTGATAAAGAAATTTTTGGCAAATGGCTTTCTAAATTAGAGCTTTATTCTTGCTCTGACCACGAAGTTATTATGTCGGTTCCGTCCAAATTTTTGCGCGATTGGATCAAAAGAGAATATCTTTTAACAATCAAAAAAGTTTGGCTACAAAAAATTCCGACCTTACAGAAATTTTCAATTATCCATATTGAAAATGAAGCAGAAGTTAAAGAACAAAAAGCTCCAACATCGGAAAATATTGTCAACCTTTCTAAATATGACAATGTCTTTGCCTTAGGAACTGAACTAAATCCTAAATTCACTTTCGATAATTTTGCTACCGGCAAATGCAATAATTTGGCATTCAAAGCAGCCAAGATTATGGCTGGTGAAAAAAATGATGCCATTGCTGTCGCTGATGTAAACCCATTATTTTTATATGGTGGAGTTGGTCTTGGCAAAACTCATTTGGGGCAATCAATTGCTTGGCACACCAAAGAAAATAACAAAAAAACTAAAGCGGTTTATTTATCTGCCGAGCGTTTTATGCACCAATTTGTGCAATCCATTAGAAGCAAAGATGTGGTTGAATTCAAAGAAAAATTCCGCTCGATTGATTTGTTGATCATTGACGATTTGCAATTCATTATTGGTAAAGATGGAACTCAAGAAGAGCTTCTCTACACTATCTCCAGCTTGGTTGAAGATAACAAAAAAGTGGTGCTAATTTGTGATCGCTCTCCGGGAGATTTAAACAATATTGGCGATAAATTAAAATCTAGAATGTCCGCTGGAATGGTGGCTGATTTTAAATGCCCAGATTATGAAACTAGATTAGAGATTTTGAAGCTAAAAACCAAAAATGTTCAACCAGAAATTGCTTTGGAAGTTCTAGAATTATTGGCCGAAAAAATTAGTTCGAATGTTAGAGATTTGGAAGGGGCGTTAAAAAAATTAATCGTTAATCAAGTTTTTACGGGTCAAATAATTGATTTGCAAAGTGCCAATATTCTTTTGCAAGATCTGTTTCGAACCAGCCAGAGTGCCGTCACTATTGCTGATATCAAAAAAGAAGTTGGAAATTTCTTTGGAGTAAATTTAAAAGATTTGGATTCGGCTTGCCGTTCCAGAAAATTCGCTCGTCCGCGTCAAGTTGCAATGTATTTATCAAAAGTTTTCACCACTAAAAGTCTGCCAGATATTGGCAGCTGTTTTGGTGGCAAAAACCACGCCACAGTGATTCACGCTTTTAAAAATGTGGAAAAACTAATGTTGCAAGATGTTGCTTTTGCAGGTTATGTAAAAAACATTGCAGAAAAATTATCTCGTTAATTTCCTGCTAAAAGCAATTGCCAGAAATATTAGGCTTAACCAAAAGACAATTTTATTTCCAAATTTCATATAAATTGTCTGAGGCAAATTTTCCATAAGCATCACATCTAAGACACCTTTTTGATTAAGAGGAATTGCTGCTATAACTTTTCCAACTGGGTTTATCAATCCAGAAATTCCACTATTTGCCACTCTAATTGTCGGCATACCATACTCAATCGAACGCATTTTTACCATATCAAAATGTTGGTAAGGACCAGAGCTGGAGCCAAACCAAGCGTCATTGGTAAGATTTAATAAAAATTTTGGTGGATTAGCTTTGTCAATGATATTGTCTGGAAAAATTGCTTCATAGCAAACTAGCGGGCTAAAACTTGGGGTTTTACTATTGAGCTTCAAGGTCTTAAAACCATCACCACTACTAAAATTAACTGCACCATCAGTGATCTTGGAAATAAAAGGAAACTGATTCGCAAACGGAATATATTCACCAAAAGGCACTAGATGATTTTTATCATAATAATCAACTGCTTGGGCTTTATTATTAATTACAAAAATTGTGTTCCAAATGTTGCTTAAGTCTCGATTATTATCCTTGAATTTGGCGCGTAAAGCCCCGGCTATGACAAATCCATCCTTAGGGGCTGCAGTTGCAATATCACCTAACAATCCATAGCTTGTGAGCGGGTTGATAATATATGGAACAGCGCTTTCAGACCAAACCACATAATTCACATTTTCAAAACCAGCTTTGTGCGAGAGGCGAATATTTTCTAAAAAAGCGTTATATCGATAATCAGGGCTCCATTTATCTTCTTGCTTAACTGCGGGTTGCACTAATCTAAATGTGGCATTGGGATAAAGTTGGGGTTGGTAATTATTAAAACGATAAAATCCAACCATCCACACCAAGCCAATAATCACAGCTACAAAGCCCAAAAAAGGTTGCGAATTTTTATCGAGAGAAAATTTAATTTTTTTCTTGAAAATTTCTTGTCCAAATATTTTGGGATTCCGCAACTCTAAAAATAAAGCGCCTGAGCAATAAAAAGTTATCGCAATTAAACTAAGACCATAAATTCCAACCGCTGAGGCTGATTGTGATAAAGATTCAGAAAATAGAAAACTATAACCAACTAAATTCCATGGAAAACCAGTGAATAAAATTGAGCGCAAATATTCAAAGAAAACCCAAATCACTGCTAATAATAAAATTTTTTTCCAGCTGGCAATCGTGAATTTTTTAGCAATAAAATTAACCAACAATAAGGTAAGCCCAATATAGATCGCCAGCACTGCCGGAATCAAAAATAACGCGAACGGCAAGAGCCAAAAGAAACGCTCAATATCAACAAAAAGCGAAATTGAAATCCAATAAAGCCCAAAGACAAATTGCCCAAAGCCAAAGCACCAGCCAATCCAAAACGATTCTTTGTTATTGCGACAATGATTACTGAGCAAAAATAAACCGCTGAAGGTTAAAATTGCTAACGGGAAAAAATATAAAGGCGCAAAAATTGAGGCAGAAATTGAACCTAAAATTAAGGCGATAAAATATTGATTTTTGATGATTGATTTTATTTTTTTTAGCATTTGAGAATAATTGTTAGATTCTAGATTGCCAATTCGCTATCGCTCCTCGCAATGAAGAAGATGCTTTTATGACGAGCGAAGCGCGGCAATCCAGTTTTTTTAAACAAAATTTATACCAAATTCGATATAAAATAATAGACAAAACTAATCCAATAAAACATTGATTATAATAAGCACTTTATTAGCATAAAACTTAAGGAACCTCTGAATAACTAAAAATTGATATTTCTGAGGATTTTTTGAGTAGAAATTTCATTACTTTTTGGTGGAATATTTCCATATTTCACCAAAAATAATGGAATTTATGCCAAAAAAGACCAGAAAGATCAATTTGTCTAAAACATTGTTTTAGTTGTTCA
>CAMDOL010000064.1 GCA_945903615.1 Rickettsia typhi
AGAAAGTGCTAAAAAAATTACTAAACACATCAAAGACAAAAAACTCAAAGTGCAAGCATCAATCAGAGGAGAAGAAGTGCGAGTGGAAGGCAAAAAGCGTGATGATTTGCAAGAGGTTATGCAAGAGATGAAAAATTTTAGTTTAGATTTGCCTGTGCAATTTATTAATTTTAGAGACTAAAAATGGCACAAAAAACTTTTGATCAACAAGTGAAACGCGCTTCAATATGGCTTGTCCCAACTGGCATTCCTTTAATAGCTGGTGCTGCTGGTTGCGCTGGCAGAGCAACTTTGTGGGCAGGGTGTTTTTTTCTCAGTATGTTGTGTGCTTTTTTGTTGTCTGATCAAGTGGATGACAAAGGGGTGGCAAAACCAGGATCTTTGTTGGAGCGTTTTAATGGCTGGGGAGATCACTGTTCTAAAACTCTATTTAATGATTGGAACTATGGTTGGGACTCAACCGTTGAATTTGCAAGAAGCTTGAAAGAGTTTTTAGGTGGCAATCCTGTGCAAGAAAACAAACAGAAGTACATAGACAAGAGCACACCAGAAGCATCAAAGCCAGAAAACACAAGCCAAAAAAACCCAACACAAAATACAACAATTAAAGATCAAAAAAAAGCAGATCTTGATGATATCGCAGTAACGACGCCAGGGGCAGCTCTTCAGGTTGAAAAATTCGAACAACTTGCTTATGACTCGGAAAGGGAAAAGAGTGGGGACCAACAACCCTAAACATTAACCACAAAATTATCTCGTTGGTTAGCCTCCGCCAATAAAATGCACGATCTCCACCCGATCGCCTTCACTTAAAATATTCCCTTCAAATTCTTCCGGCAAAATAATCTCATAATTATTCTCCACCGCAATTTTTTTTATATCCAATTCCAGCTCTTCCAGCAGATTTTTTATCGAGGTTTTTGGCGCAATAAATTTATCCTCGCCGTTTAGTGTAATCTTGATCTTTGCCATATTTTTGTTGGTTTTTTAAACTCCATATTTATAATGGTGCTTCCATACCACTTCTACTTAGTAATTGACTTTTTTAGCTTCATCTTTTTGGTCTAAAATTTAATTAAAACCTCCTTTATATCGCGATACAGAAGGCTTTTTACTTAAATTTTATCCTCAAAAAATATTTTTCTAAAAAAAGTCAATTACTAAGTGGAGTTGGTATTATTCCTCTCACCTAAAAATAATCAATAAATTAAAATGACAGATCTAGATAAAACTGCAGCAGCAATCACCGATGCCGCTAATGCTTATGGTGCTGATTCCATCAAAGTTCTGAAAGGTTTAGAAGCGGTGCGCAAACGCCCCGGAATGTATATTGGTGATACTGATGATGGTAGCGGTCTGCACCATATGATTTATGAAGTTGTGGATAACGCAATTGATGAAGCACTTGCTGGTCATTGTGATGAAGTCAATGTAGCGCTCAATTCTGATGGTTCGGTGACGGTTCGTGATAACGGACGGGGCATTCCAACTGATATCCACGAAGGTGAAGGCGTTTCTGCTGCCGAAGTTATTATGACCCAACTTCACGCTGGTGGCAAGTTCGACCAAAATTCTTATAAAGTTTCTGGTGGTTTGCACGGTGTTGGCGTGTCAGTTGTCAACGCCCTTTCTGATTGGTTGGAATTGACTATATGGCGCGAAGGCAAACAACATCAAATGCGTTTTGAAAATGGTGATGCGGTTACTTCTCTAAAAGTTACGGGAGATGCTGTCGGCAAAAAAGGAACGCAAGTGACTTTTCATCCTTCCAAAGCAACTTTCACTTCAACAGAATTTACTTTCTCCACAATTGAACACCGCTTACGCGAATTGGCCTTCCTTAATTCTGGCGTGAGAATTGTATTCAAAGATTTGCGTGATGAAGTTGAGCCTAAAGAAATCACTCTTTATTATGAAGGCGGTGTTGAAGCTTATGCTAAATATTTGGATAAAAGCAAAGTTGCTATGCACCAAACCATTGTTATCAATACTCCAGAAACTAATGGCATTACCGTTGAAGTGGCAATGCAATGGAATGATAGCTATCATGAAAATGTTTTATGTTTTACCAACAATATTCGCCAAAGAGACGGCGGAACTCATTTGGCGGGCTTTCGAGCTGCGATCACTCGTGTAATTAACAATTATGCGACCACCAACAAATTATTCAAAAAAGAAAAAATTGTTTTAAGTGGCGAAGATGTGCGTGAAGGTTTAACTTGCGTGCTTTCAGTTAAAGTTCCTGATCCAAAATTCTCTTCACAAACTAAAGATAAACTAGTTTCTAGTGAAGTTCGTCAAGTTGTAGAATCTGGGGTTGTAGATAAATTGGGTCAATGGTTTGAAGAAAAACCAGCTGATGCTAGAATCATTATTGGCAAATCTTTAGAAGCGGCGCAAGCAAGGGAAGCGGCGCGCAAAGCTCGCGAATTAACTCGTCGAAAATCAGTTTTAGAAGTTAGTAACCTGCCAGGAAAATTGGCGGATTGCCAAGAAAAAGATCCAGCTTTAAGTGAATTATTTATCGTAGAAGGAAACTCAGCTGGTGGTTCAGCTAAAAGTGGTAGAAACCGTAAAAACCAAGCGATCCTTCCAATTCGTGGTAAAATCTTAAATGTTGAAAGAGCAAGATTTGACAAAATGCTCGCTTCAACTGAAATTGGCACCATCATCACCGCACTTGGTGCTGGGATTGGCAAAGAAGATTTTGACGAAACTAAAATTCGTTATCATAAAATTGTCATCATGGCGGATGCCGATGTTGATGGTTCCCACATTAGAACTTTGCTTTTAACTTTCTTCTTCCGTCATATGCCTAAATTGATTGAGAAAGGTTATCTATATATCGCTCAACCGCCACTTTATAAAGTTAAAAAAGGCAGCAGCGAAGTTTATTTGAAAAATGAACAAGCCTTACAAAGCTATATTTTGGAAAATGTTTTGGGTGATGCAGTTTTAAAATCGAAAGCTGGCGATAGATCTGGCAAGGATTTGGCAGATTTTGTCAGCAAGCTCAATAAATTTAACACCCTAATTTCCGGCATCTCGAGAATCTTGCCAGCACATATTGCTGAAATTGGAGCACTTAATGGTTTGTTTGATGATGCTTGGACTCTTGAAGATAAGAGTGCCAATAAAGTTGCGCAAAATGTTGTGCAACAATTACAAAAAAATAATGACGATGATGATGTGGTTTGGTCGTCGGAAATTGTTGATGGCAATATCAACATCATCAAAGAAACTCGTGGCGTCAAAAACAGTATGCTAATTTCTAAAACCATCGTGCAAGCCCCAGAAGCGCAAGCCTTAAAAACTATCGCTCCAGATATTGCCGATGATTTTGCTGCACCACTAACTTTGATAAAAAAAGACGAACAACACAAAACCACCAGCCCAATTTCTTTGTTAAATTTGATTAACGAAATTGGTAAAAAAGGTTTGTCAGTGCAGAGATTTAAAGGTTTAGGAGAAATGAACGCTGAACAGCTTTGGGACACAACTCTTGATCCATCAAATCGCACATTATTGCAAGTTAAAATTGACCAATATGAAGACGCTGATGAGACTTTCTCAATTTTAATGGGAAATGTGGTGGAGCCAAGACGCGATTTTATTCAGGAAAATGCGTTGAAAGTTGTCAACCTAGATGTTTAATAATTTGTTATCCCTTTACTCATAAAAAAAGCCAGCTACTTTTTAAAGTAGCTGGCTTTTTGTTGACAAGGCTTGTCTAAACAACCCTCACAACTACTTCCATCATTGGCTTTTTGCCCATCAAATCGTGAAAATCTTTCCCCAATTTATTTCTGATTGATTTTGAAATTGCTTCAATAGCCTTGTTATTGGCGTGATTATTCTGCGGTTGGTTTTTCTTGCCAAAGATTTTATCTTTAAAGCTACTTTTTTTGCCTTTGAATAACTCTTTCGCCGAGCTTTTAATCGCAATTGTAACATCTTTTTTTAGCCAATGCAAAGTGTCAGGATCTTTGCTAAAATCAATAGCCCCAGGAGTTTTGATTTCAATATCACCAAGCACTTCACCGCTTGATCCATCAATCACCACAATCACAATCACAATTCCGGCGAATTGCAATTTGTATCTGGTTTTAATCACTTCGCCTTCAAGCGGAATTAATTGCCTGCCATCAATGCCCATATAGCCAGTTGGAACTTGCCCAACAACCGTGCTATCTTCGCCATTATTAGCCTTAGAAAGTTTTACCACCGTGCCGTTTTCAACGGCGATAGAAGTTTTAACTCCCCATTCTTTTACCAAAGCGCCATGTTGTTTTAAGTGAACAAACTCCCCATGAACTGGAATGGCAATTTTTGGTTTAGCTAGCTCATACATTTCTTTGAGCTCATCTTGATTTGGATGTCCAGAAACATGGACAAAATGATCTTTTTCAGTGATCACTTCCACTTTCTTTTTTGCAAATAAATTGAAAAGCGCAAAAATTGATTTTTCATTTCCGGGAATGATTTTGGAAGAAAAAATCATCGTATCGCCAGCTTTAAATTTGATGGTCGGATGTTTGTCAGTAGCGATTTTCATCGTGCCAGCGTTGGATTCACCTTGGCAACCGGTGGATAAAATTAAAACTTCCGAAGGGCTAAAAAATTTAAGTTCTTTATCAGAAATGAAAGCGGGAAGATCTTTAAAATAACCAGTTTTGATAGCGATTTCTTTGAGTCTTTGTAGCGAGAAACCAGTCAAACAAACTTTTCTGCCGCAACTTTCAGCAACTTGTGCAATAGTGAAAACCCGTGCAATGTTAGATGCAAAAGTTGTCACACCAACTAATTGCTTACAATCTTTTATGATTGATTTTAGGCTTTCAAAAAGATCGCCTTCTGAACGAGAATGCCCAGGAGAAAGCGCGTTTGTTGAGTCGCAAACCAGTGCTAAAATTTCACCCTTATCGCCATATTCTTTAATTTTTTCTTTTTCAGAAATTTTTCCTAAAACTGGATTTGGATCAAATTTCCAATCCCCAGAATGTAAAATATTGCCATGACGAGTTTTGATCATCAAAGCGTTCATCTCAGGAACTGAATGGGTCAAGCCAATAAATTCAATATTAAAATTGCCCAATTTTAATTCTTTGCTTTCGTCAATCACATTAATTTTAACTCTTGATCCAAAAGCGTATTCTTCAAGTTTGGCACGCAAAAATTTTGCTGCAAAATCGGAAGTATAAACTGGAGCTTCCAACTCTTGCCACAAATGTTGAACTGCGCCCAAATGATCTTCGTGAATGTGAGTTATGATAATTCCCAGCAAATCTTTTTTATGTGCCTTAATAAAAGATATATCCGCCGCGAGCATATCAATTCCGGGAACATCGTGAGCAAAGCCCAGCCCGCAATCGACCATAATCCATTTGCCATCCAGATGATACAAATTTACATTCATACCAATTTCACTAGCACCGCCCAGTGGCACGAATAATAAGTCTTCGTGGTGTTTTTTTAAATTTAATTGCATTTATTTATTTTATAATTTGTCTTTAGAGAACATCCCTTAAAACTTGAACAGCATCGTCAATTCCGTTTCTATTTGTGCCGCCGCACATTGCTAAATCTGCTTTGCCACCACCACCTTTGCCACCAATTATTTGCGCGATTTGGCTGATAATTTTATTGGCTTGGAGTTTTTCAGTCAGGTTTTGGCTGATTGCCAAGATACATGATAACTTATCACTTTCAAAACCAAAGAACAAAATGCAAGAATTTTGCTGATATTCTTTTTGCTGTTTAATTTCAGTTGCCAAATCCTTTAATTCTTTGGCTCCAACGCCCTCAAAAAAATGATGAACTAAATTAATTTCGCCGATTTTTTCAACAGTAAAATTGTTACTCAAAGATAATTTTTCTTTTTTGAGTTTGTCAATTTCCTTTTGCAGAGCCTTGATTTCCGCCATTTTGGCTTCGCCTAATTGATAGGTTTTGGCAATTATTTCCTGCATCGAAGAAATTTCTGCTGCACTTACAACTTCATTTTCAGAGGCTTCTTCGCCGAAATAAGATAAATCATCAAAACCTTTTTTGGCGCTGTGAAATTGGTTGTGGGGAAATTTTACTTCTTCAAATTGTCCAGTGATTTTTAAAGATTCCAACAAAGCTTGCAATTTTCTTTCCTGCAATCTGCAATATTCCAAAGCAAAAAAACCAGTTTTAGCCTCAATCCTTCTGATTCCAGCGGCAATGCCTTTTTCAGAGATAATTTTTAGAATTCCAATATTGCCAGTAGCTTTTGCGTGAGTGCCGCCACAAAGTTCAACCGATTGTCCCATTTGTAAAACGCGAACCACATCATCATATTTTTCACCAAACAAAGCCATTGCACCTTTGTTTCTGGCTTCTTCCAAAGGTAAAATATCAGTTTGAATTTGACTATTTTGACGAATATAAAAATTGACCAAATCTTCAACTTGATCAATTTCTAATTGGCTTAAAGGTTTGTTATGATTGAAGTCAAAAGTGAAATATTCACCATCAACATTTGAACCTTTTTGGCTGATGTGATTACCAACAATTTGTTTTAAAGCAAAATGCAAAAGGTGAGTTGCGGAGTGATTAATGGCACGGAATTGGCGGCTTCTATTATTAACTAAAGCGATGATTATATCGCCAGTTTTGAAACTGCCACGAATTTCAGAGGCGCAGTGAATAAATAAATCTCCCGCCATTTTTTTGGTTTCAAAAATGTCGATAATATTTTTTAAATTGTTGTGATTAATTAGTTGATTTTCTTGATATTCATTGACCAAAATAAAATTTCCATCATCACCTTTTTGCCCGCCAGAAGTAGCGTAGAATGGGGTTTGATCTAAGATAATTTCAATATTTTTATCGCCGTTTTTGATTTCCTGAACTTCTTTTTTATCTTTTAAAATTGCTAAAATTTTAGCTGTTGATTTTGTTGATTCATAACCTAAAAATTTAGTGTTTGGGCATTTATTTTTTAAATTAAAATAAATCTCGCTGTCTTTGGCTTCACCACTTCCGGACCAATTTTCTTTGCCACGCTTTTTTTGCTGTTCCATCTGTGAATCAAAGTCTGCTAAATCAACTTCCAGATTTTTTTCGCGCAAAATATCCTCCGTTAAATCGAGAGGAAATCCATAAGTGTCGTATAATTTAAATGCCGCTAATCCAGAAAATTTTTCACCTTTTTTAGCTTTTGATAATTCCTCTTCAAGCATTTCCATTCCTCGTCCTAGAGTCTTTATAAATCTTTCTTCCTCAGTTTTTAAAGTGTCAATAATTGTATCTTTAGCACGCACTAATTCTGGATAAGATTCGCCCATTTGGGCAATTAAAACCGGAGCTAATTTATACATCACTGGTTTGTCAGATCCAAGTTTGTGAATGTGGCGCATGGCGCGTCGCATGATGCGTCGCAACACATAACCTCTGCCTTCATTAGATGGCATTACTCCATCGGCGATTAAAAAAGACGAAGAGCGCAAATGGTCCGCGATAACTTTATAAGATGGATTGATGGAAGAATCATTTGTCATTTTGTAATTATGTAATATATTTTGAAATCGCAAGTCGTTCAGTCTAATACCAAATCCAATCTTAAATTCATCTTTAAGCTTCGTCTTTTTACTCATAATTTTTTATTTTTCTAATCTCAATGAGTTGCAAACAAAGTTTGTGGTAAAAATTTACTTGAAGAATTTAGGGGCAGAGCCTGCCTCTTGTATTCTTTGTCGCAATTTTTCTTCAAAAATACTTTGCTTAAATAATGAATTTAAGATTGGATTTGGTATAATTATCGTAAAGAAAATTTGTATAAATTACTTTTAGGGATTATAAAAAAATCTCCGCTTAAGTTGTCTTGAGCCTAATTTATTATAGAAAATAAATGACAAATCTAAATCCCTTCATCAACTTAATCGCTTCCATATTATCGATCTATTCCTTTTTGTTATTGGTTTATGTGATTTTGCAGCTTTTATTCACCTTTAAAATCATCAACCCTTATAGCGAATTTGTGCAAGCGGTTAATCGGTTTTTAA
>CAMDOL010000065.1 GCA_945903615.1 Rickettsia typhi
CATGCTTAGAACCCTCTTGGTATTGACAGCGGTTCCATCTAGCAAGCTTTTAGGACTATTGATAGCGAGTAGTAAGCTATGAGCTTTGCTAGAGGCTTTGTTTAATCTAAATTCATCTTTTACAAAAGATGAATAATCAATTTTTTCCAAGTTGGTAATGGCGCTGGTGTTATTATTTGCCAAATCTCTTATTTCTTGCAGATCACGAATTTGTTGACCCGTATTAGAGCGACCAAAGTGTTTGCTAAAAGAAGTATGCCAAATCCAAGATTTTAAAATTTCTCTTTTATGGATATCAGGTTTTGAATTTATCCTGAAGAATTCAACCAATAGAGTTAGTTGCAATCCATAGGGTAGATATCCATAACATGTTAAAGGGAACTCTGCTGTAAGAAAATCCACAGCTAACTTATAAGCTTCTCTAGTATTGGAGGCCGCAGTTTGAAGCTCTATTGATGTTTTTTCTCTTAGCTTTTCAATGGCTTCTTTGTAGATACCAAGACCGCAACTCGCGGCAATGTTCCTCAAAATATGCTGCTCAGATACATCCTGAAATTCCTTATCTTTGATATCTTCCCTGATATTGTTGATGACAGTATTTAAATCAAATCCATCTCCCCAAGTTGCTGCTCTCATTAAATCTACGAGCATTAATTGTCTTCCCGCAGAATTAATTCTTTCGAAAATTGGAGCGACTTCTTCAATAGTCATTTCTCCGATTCGGATAGCGGGAAGTTTATAATCCTTAAGGGCGTTTAATAACCTAGTCGCATTCTGATTAAATCTTTCTTTATCCTTATGTCCGCTAAAAGCCGCAATCTGGTTCACATAATCAATAGTATTGATTAGCTTATTAAGCCTTAAGTATTCGGGTTTCCACTCATCTTTTGGATATAAGAAAACTTGTTTATCTAGATCAAAAACAACATTCCATAAACTGTTAGCTTTATCGGAATCATCCCAAAACAACACTCCGCATAGAGTTGATAATCTTTGCTGACCATCGAGTAAGTAATTTGTAGGATATTTGTCATCTTTTTGATTGATCTTTAAGCCTCCTATTTCTCTTTCACTTGATAGCTTTTCATTAGTAAGCCAAAGCAATACACTTCCAACTGGATATCCTTTATAAATACTATCTAACAGTCTTAAGATATCTTTCTTTTCCCAAACAAAAGGTCTTTGAAATTTTGGCAATTTGATATCGCCATCTTTAACTCTTACAACCAGCTCCTCTATTCTATAAATCTCTGCTTTCGGGTCTCTGATATCTTTTAACATAATAATTTTGTTTTTGATTGGAAATTTTAGATATCATAAATTTCTTAATCATTTAAAGCAAACCCTTTTTGTGTGAGAGGGGATAGTTGCCGTAATTAATTATAAATTTCTCTTGTCAATCAAGCCTTAATAATCATAATTCCAGCCCCAAGATAGTCGCTTGTTTTTTATTGGTAACAATAATGAAAATAAGAGGAAAGTCCGGACTCCACAAAAGATAAGATGCCAGCTAATGGCTGGGGGTAGTTTTGTAATGAAGCTGCCACGGAAAGTGCCACAGAAAATTATACCGCCAGTTTTGCTTTCGGGCGATTGGTAAGGGTGAAAATGCGAGGTAAGAGCTCACAATGTTGCTGGCAACAGTAATAGCGGAAAACCCCATCTGGAGCAAGACCAAATAGGAATGGCAAGATTCTTCATTGAATCAGGTGTGCTTTTGCATCGTCATTCGGGTAGGTTGCTTGAGGTTACAAGTGATTGTAATCCTAGACGAATGGCTATCGCTTCAAAACCCTTGGCGCTTCAAAACCCTTGGGCAATGAAGTACAGAATCCGGCTTAATGGGAAAATGAGTAGTAAGCTGCCAAGTAGAGTCAAATTCTACTTACTGCTTACTACTTATCACTTAGAAACTGTTAGCTAATTAAGGAACCTCTGAACAACTAAAACAATGTTTTAGAAAAATTGATCTTTCTGGTCTTTTTTGGCATAAATTCCATTATTTTTGGTGAAATATGGAAATATTCCACCAAAAAGTAATGAGATTTCTACTCAAAAAATCCTCAGAAATATCAATTTTTAGTTGTTCAGAGGTTCCTTAATTTTATCTTATATTTCGCCCTATTTTTGCTCTTTTTTTCTTAAATTTTTTTAAAATATTCCCGATATTCCAAAAAAGTTTAAGAAAAAATCACTAAAAATATGCCAAAATCTAGGGCAAAATCTAGGGCAAAATTAATTAGCTAACAGTGTCTATAACTTTTTCAACCTCAAACATCGCCCCACTCTTATTAATATCTGGTGGCAATATTTTGATGCCGTGGTCTTTGGCGACTTGGAGGAAGATGTTGATTTTATCGCTATTGTCGATTTCGAGATTGATCGAGGCGGTCAAAAATTCGACTGGGAAATTAGCTTTTAGATAAGCGGTTTGGTAAGAAATTAAAGCGTAAGCAGCAGCATGTGATTTGTTGAAACCGTAACCAGCGAATTTATCGACTAGATCAAAAATTTCTCCAGCTTGTTTTTCGGTAACACCACTTTTGATTGCACCTGTCACAAAAATTTCGCGCTGTATATCCATCTCGGCTTTAATTTTTTTACCCATCGCGCGGCGCAATATATCTGCGGCACCAAGACTATAGCCAGCCAAAACTTTGGCGATTTCCATCACTTGCTCTTGATAAACAATAACGCCGTAAGTTTCTTTGAGCGTTGGCTCTAAAAGTTGGTGAGGGTAGGCGATTTCTTCTTGGCCTAATTTGCGGCGAATATAAGTTGGAATATTTTCCATGGGTCCCGGGCGATAGAGAGAAATCAGGGCGATAATATCTTCCAATTTATCAGCTTGCATTTGGCGCAGCATTGAACGCATTCCGGAAGACTCAATTTGAAAAACGCCAATGGAATCGCCATCGGCCAGCATTTCAAAAGTTAATTTATCATCAAGTTTGATTTTATTTATATCTAAATTTAGTCCACGAATCTCATTAACTAATTTTACGGTTTTAGAAATTACGGTCAGAGTTTTTAATCCTAGAAAGTCAAACTTGACCAAACCTGCCGCTTCGGCATACTTCATTGAATATCCAACTGCAGGCATTGAGCCGCTTTTATCATCTAAATATAATGCGCAAATTTCTTTTAATGGTTTATCGCCAATCACCACACCAGCGGCATGTGTTGAGGCGTGACGATTTAGACCTTCCAATTTCAAACAGATACTAACTAATTTTTGAATTTGATGATCTTGCTCAATGGCACTTTGTAAATCTTTATCCATCTCAATGGCCTTGACCAAAGTCACGGCTTCAATAGCGTTAAAAGGAATTAGTTTGCAGATGCGATCAACTTGATTATAAGGCATTTGTAAAACACGACCAACATCTTTGAGAACGGCTTTGGCTTGTAATTTTCCAAAAGTAATAATTTGGGCAACCATTTCTTTGCCATATTTTTGCTGAACATAATCAATTACCTCATCGCGGCGCGCTTGACAAAAATCGATATCAAAATCGGGCATTGAAACTCGCTCTGGGTTTAAAAATCTTTCAAAAAGCAAACCAAAACGAATTGGATCTAAATCAGTAATCTGCAAAGACCAAGCCACAATTGAGCCAGCACCAGAGCCTCTTCCTGGACCAACCGGAATATCATTTTTTTTACTCCAAATAATAAAATCCGAGACAATTAAAAAATAACCGCTGAAATTCATTTGGTTAATAATTTTTAATTCGTAATCCAAGCGCTCATTATATTCTTTAACAATTTGTGACTGATTTTCAGGATAAATTTCTTCTAATTCAAACTTTATTTTTAATCTTTCATTTAAGCCGCTTCTAGCCTCAATGCTTAGTTGCTCGGCTTCTGATAAATTCTCTATGGTCGGAAATTTAGGCAAAGTTGGTGGGCGCTCGAACGCCATTATGTGACATTTTTTGGCAATATTTGTGGTATTTTCAATCGCTTCAGGCAAATCAGCAAACAATTCTTCCATCTCTTTTGAGCTTTTAAAATAATGCTCAGGAGTTAACTTTTTGCGATTAGTTTCAGTGAAATATCGCCCAGTTCCGATGCAAGAAAGAATGTCTTGCGCTTCAAACATTTCTGATTCAGCAAAATAATTATCATTAGTTGCAACCAATCCAATATTTGTTTTGTGAGCTAACTCGATTAATTTTTTTTCAATTTTATCCTCAAAAGGATTTTGGTGACGAGAAATTTCAATATAAAAATCGTCTTTAAATAGTTGGCTAAATTTCAGAGCTATTTCCTCAGCCTTTTTATCTTGATTGGTGGCAAGTAGCTGCGATAAAAATCCTTCAAAACCTCCAGATAAAACAATCAAGCCAGAGCTTTTTTCTTTTAACTCAGCAAAATTAATATGTTCAGGCAGAGAATCTTTTTTTTCAACAAAACTATCGCTAACTAAAGCCATCAGGTTCAAATAGCCTTGCTCACTTTTGGCAATTAAAACAATTTTTTTGAGAGAATTTTTAGTATCAAGGTGAGAACGATTGCGAACTTTTTCCTCTTCTAAATTGATAAGAACTTCACAAGCTATGATCGGCTGAATGCCAGATTTTTTACAAGAGCTAGAGAATTCTAGAGCTCCAAACAAATTGCCACTATCGCAAATAGCAACTGCGGGCATTTTATTTGTTTTGGCAAGCAAAACCAAATCTGCCACCATAATAGCGCCATTACAAAGAGAATAATTGCTGTGATTGCGAAGGTGGATAAACATTTACAAATTAGTCGTTAGTTATTAGTTGTTAGTCGTTAGTCAGTTATATTTTTTTACTAATGACTAATGACTAACCGCTAACGACTGAAATTAAATTTATTTAATTTCAATTTTTGAGATTTTTTTATTCAATTTTTTGGTAACTTCATCAGAAAGATTAAGTTCGTCTTTGTAGAAAATGGTGCTTGATGCAGAAAGAATGACCTCAAGATTTTTTTCTTTTCTAATTTCTTCGACAGATTCTTTGATTTTGTCGTTGATTTTAGAGATAGCATCAAGAGAAGATTTTTTTAAATTGTCTTGTCTTGAACTAACTAGTTCTTTTAAATCGTCGACTTTTTTAGAAAATTTTTCTTGCTCTTTATTAAAAGCTTCTTCAGATAAAACGCCTTTTTTAGAGTTAATTTGTTTACTTTCTTTTTCTAAAGCTTCTTGTTTTTTATCAATTTCCTTTTGGAAGCCAGATTGTTTTTTGCTGATTTTTGCCTGAGCATCTTTCATTGCCTCACAATTTTTTAAAACAGATTCCAGATCAACTACAGCAATGTTTTGAGCCTTTGGAGCAACAGCTTCAGCTTTGACAAGGCTTAAGTTAAAAAAAGAAGTAATCAGAAGTAAAGCAGCAAAGTTTCTAATGGTGGTAAATTTCATATAGATCAATTATTAAGGTTAAAATTTGGGAAAAGTTTAGTCAGAAATACTAAAGACAAAAAACTATAAAATATCAAACGCGCTTTGCAAGATATTTTCTTGTTTTTTAACCTGTGATTGAATATATTTCAAAGCGTCATTTAACTAAAATAAACTTAATTATGTCAGATAAATTTAATCACCCAACCGAAGCTGAGGCAATGAGCGCTGTAAAAACTTTAATTTCTTGGGCAGGAGACAATCCAGAAAGAGAAGGTTTGAAAGAGACTCCAAAAAGAGTTGTGAATGCTTACAAAGAATTTTTTTCTGGCTACGGTGCCGATACTAATGAAATTCTCGGTAAAACTTTTGAAGAGATTGAAAATTATGATGAAATAGTCTTGCTAAAAAATATGCGCTTCGAATCACATTGTGAGCATCATATGGTTCCTTTCATTGGCGTTGCGCATATTGCATATTTGCCGAATAAAAAAGTGGTTGGAATCAGTAAAATTGCTCGTCTGCTAGATGTTTTTGCTAAAAGATTGCAAACCCAAGAAACTATGACCGCACAAATTGCTGAAGCCATACAAAAATCTTTACAACCAAAGGGTGTGGCAGTTTTTATTGATGCCGAGCATCAATGTATGACAACTCGTGGCATTAAAAAACCCGGAACCACAACAATTACTACAACAATGCTTGGTGAGTTTAAAAATAATCCTGATGTTAAAAGTAATTTTTTCAAAATGATTAACTCTTAAGCATTTCTAAATGGCTGAAATTAAACAAAATTGCTATATAATTCTTGCCTCTGGATCTGTTGCTAGAAAAAAGATTTTATCAGATTTGGGTTTAGATTTTAAAATTATCAGCCCAAATTTTGATGAAGAAAAAGCCAAGCCAAAAATCAAGCATTTAACTATTAAAAAGCAGGCAATATATTTGGCTCAGCAAAAAGCTCTTTCAGTCAGCGTATTACATCCCAATGCTTTAGTGATTGGTTCAGACCAGATTTGTGAATTGGAAGGTTTGGCAATTGATAAATCTAAAAATCGCTCAGATGCGATTAAACAAATAAAAATGCTTCAGGGTAAAAACCATATTCAAAATAATGCAGTTTGTCTTTACCAAGATACAAAATTGCTCTTCAAAAATTTTAGTACTGCCAAGTTGACCATTCGTAATTTAAGCGATAAAGAAATTGCAAATTATGTTGACCTTGATAAATCTTGGGGCTGCGCTGGAAGTTATAAATTTGAATCTTACGGGCGCCATTTATTCTCTAAAGTTGAGGGCTCGGATCATTCCATTATCGGAATGAATATTCTTCCACTTCTAAACTTCTTTCATCAACACAAACTAATATCTTTATAAATGGAAATTTTTTTTACGCCGGAAATACTTTTAAGTTTTTTAACTTTAAGTTTTTTAGAAATTATTCTTGGTATCGATAATTTGGTTTTTATTGCAATTGTCGTATCTAATCTGCCAGAGAGATATCGTAAAAAAGCCAGATACATTGGGATTAGCTTGGCGCTTGGGATGCGAGTAATAATGCTTTTTGCCTTGTCTTGGGTGATGAGTATGACAAAACCTTTGATTGTGGTGCTTGATGTTGGATTTTCTTTTAAAAATTTATTATTGATCTCAGGAGGTTTGTTTTTGATTGCCAAAAGTGGTTTAGAAATTTATCGTGATATTAAGCATGTGGAGCAAAACCCTGCTACTCCTCAGAGAATAATTCGAGATAGTTTTATGGGTGCAGTTGTGCAGATTGTGATGGTGGATTTTGTTTTTTCTTTTGACTCAATAATCACCGCAATTGGTATGACCACCAACATTACAGTCATCGTTGCTGCAGTTGTAGTGGCAATGTCACTTATGCTTTTTGCTTCTGATAAAATTAGTAAGATTTTATCAACCTATCCAAGTTTAAAAATAATGGCACTAGCATTCATATTTATGATTGGAGTAATTTTGTTGGCTGACGGTTTGCATTTAGAAGTTTCTAAAGCCTATTTATATTTTGCTCTGTTCTTTTCTATTGTTGTTGAATCTCTAAATATATTGGCGGGAGCCAATGCTAATAAGGATAAATAATTGATTATGAACAACCCACATATTTTTGATCTGTCTAACCTGTTTAGTTCCTAATCCTTATGGTTTAACCCTTATGGTTTAACATTTGCTAATTTAAAATTAACAAAAGTAACCCTATGGGACATATATTACATTGTTTCTAGCTAACTTAATAAAAGATTGTCCTTATAAAATTCATAAGATTTTAACTGATAATGGTGCTCAGTTTACTTATGAATGTTTAGGAACAACATCTAAACCAAAAGATAAAATCCATTCTTTTGATAAATTATGCCAAGATAATAATATTGAACATAGATTAACCAAATTTAGACATCCTTGGACCAATGGACAAGTTGAGGTCTTTAACTAATACCATTTTAACCTGAAAACACCCACTTTATCTACAAACACCAAAAACAACTTCATCAGTTAGATTTTTAACAAACTCACAAACATTTTC
>CAMDOL010000066.1 GCA_945903615.1 Rickettsia typhi
AGGATTTTTCCGTCCAAAGGTGAAATAAAAATTAATTCGCGGTTGGAGTTGGTCATAACCAAATTATCGCCAGCCATTATGATTCCGTTATAAACGATTTTGTTGACGGGTTTTTTGTCATTGAGATATTTTTGTAATTGCACCATCCATTTGACTGCACCGGCTTTTTTAGAGATAGAAATTAGTTGGTTATCATTGGTCACTAGATAAATAAAATCTCCCGCAATCCAAAAATCAGTAATGGAAGCCAATTCTTTTTGCCACAAAATCACGCCATCAACAATTCTAATTGCCATCATCAAACCACCATTACCGATAGCATAAGCAACACCATCTTTTATAACTGGCGTGGCATCAACATCGTTTAAAATAAAATCAGAATTAGCAGCTTTACTGATATTTAAATCATAAACCCAACCCACCTCGCCGCTCTTTTTGTTAAGAGCATAAACTTCACCAGATGAATAAGAGGTGATAATATAATTTTTATAGGCAACCGGATTGGCGGCGCCGATAATTCCTGTGGCTTTTAAGATACCAGAATGCAACCAGTTAATTTCACCATTTGTCACATCAAGTGCATAGGTTTTGTTATCATTGGTGATTATAAAAACTTGTTTGCCATCAGAAATTGGCGCAGAAATTGGGATTGAAGAAAGGGTTTTGCTCCAAATGATTTCGCCGCTTTCAGCGTTGACACAGAGCACCAAATTATATCCGGTGGAAGCAAAAATCTTTCCGTCAAAATAGGAGATTTTTCCATCAGTGAAATCTTTAATAAAAAAGCGATCAATTAGTTTTTTTTTCCAGATGATTTTATGGTTTGATAGATTGCGTGCGTAGAGATTGCCTTTGGCATCGAGTGTATAAATTTTATCACTGGTAATTATTGGCGAGAAAACCATTCGATCCTCATATCCAGGGCGATAACCCGCCCAGATTGATGTGGTTTTAGAAATTTTATTAGAGAAAGTAAAATTTTCAATTGCTTGGTTATTGTCGTTGTTACTACCGAACCAAAATTGATTATTGATTTGTTTTGGAAGAGAAATTTTAATATTAGCTAAACTAGCGTCAGCCTTGATTAAATCGTCATTAGCAAAAACTGAAATAGCATTTTTATCGTCAATTTTTTTATCTGAAGAACAAGAAAATAGAAAACTAACAAAAAAAATAGCAATTAAAATTGGTGAAAAAATTCTCATCTTAAAATTATTTTTTAGTTTCAACTTTTTGATCTTCAGATTTTTTCTCAACAACTTTTTGATCGGCAGATTTTTTGTCATCACCAAATCTTGAACTATAAAGCGAAGTCATTTCTACAGCTCTTTTTTTCAACACTTCAGAGACTTCTGGATTGTCAGCAAGACTTTGGAAAACTTGATTAGCTTCTTTAAAATTGTCATTATTCCACTCATTAATCCCTTTTTGCTCTATGATGTGATATTTCAAAATCTTACTGTTTTTTTCTAAATCACTTTCCAAGGCGATAATTTTTTCTTGGGTAATTTTTTCTTGATTTTCTTTCTGATCTTTACTGACCAAAATTTTAAGTGCAATCAAGCCTGAATATTCGCGGATATAAGAATCAAATCTTTTATTTTTATTGATCAGCAAATAAATTTCAGCAGCTTGATCTTGATCATTTTTAAGAATTTGCGCTGCATATTTTAGTGAAGCGATTTCTTTTACACCAGCAGGAGCGTGGCTTTCATAGATTTGCTTTAAGGCAGCGGTAGATTTTTCTAATTCGCCTTTTTGCTCGTCAATTATTGCTTGATGCAAAATTGCTGAATATTTTTTAGATTGAACTTGGTTATAAAAACTAACCGATGCCCACACTGCTAGCCCAAAAACAGCCGCTGATACAAAACAAATAATCAGTTTTTGATTGGTTTTTAAATGACCAATAATTTTTTCTTGGCGTAATTGAGCTTTGATTTCTCTTATTAGAGAGTTTGATTCAGTTTCCTTGTTCATATATTTTTATTGTAATTGTTTAAGGCAACAGCCTAAAGTGTTTTTAAGCAAATAAGCGATAGTCATAGGCCCAACACCGCCAGGAACTGGGGTGATAAAACCAGCAATTTTTTTTACTCCGTCAAAATCCACATCACCAACTAATTTAGTTTTACCATTAACTAAGTCAATGCGGTTAATCCCAATATCAATTATTGTTGCGCCTTTTTTAATCATATCAGCCTTAATTAAACCAGCCACGCCAGTTGCGGTTAAAATTATATCAGCAACTAAACACTCAGCTTTTAGATCTTTAGTGCTGCTATTGGCGATTGTAACTGTGCAACCTTCCAACATCAACAAACGAGCAAGTGGACGACCAACAATGTTGGATGAGCCAATTACTAAGGCTTTTAAACCTTTTAAATTATTTCCTAAAGCCGATTTTAGAAGATGAACCGAACCCAAAGGAGTGCAAGGAATGATTGCTGCATCTTTACCCTCAATTTCACCAACTGACAATTTGCCAACATTGATGACATTAAAACCATCAACATCTTTTTTATAATCGATGTCGTGAATTACTTTTTTGGTATCAATATGTTTTGGCAAAGGCAGTTGTACCAAAATACCGTGAACATTTTTGTCGTTATTTAATGCGTCAATTTTTTTGAGTAAATCACCTTCAGAAATATCAGCGGCGAATTTATAGAGAATGGAGTTCATACCAACCAAATGAGCAGCTTTTTCTTTGTTACTAACATAAACTTCACTAGCAGGATCAGCACCAACTAAGATCACAGAAAGGGTTGGAATGATGTTATATTTGGCTTTAATTTCAGCAACCTCTTGGGCGATTTTTAGTTTTAAATCAGCGGCGATTTGCTTGCCATCAATAATTTGTGCAGTCATTTTGGTTGGATTTGATTTGAAGAGATTTAAAAAAACTGACCGCAAAGGTTAATAGTTAAAATTTTTAATTCCATCAAATTTTACAAGTTGTTTTTTAACTATAAAATCTATATTGTAATGCCATTCATTTTAAAAAATAACAAGCAAAATCAATGGCTCATAACAATAAATTTTCTGGTGCACAAATTATCATTAAAGCTTTGATTAATGAAGGGGTTGATACTGTTTTTGGATATCCGGGAGGTGCGATTTTACCATTTTATGATGCGCTCTACCAACAAGATAAATTAACTCACATTCTAGCGCGGCACGAACAAGCCGCTTCTCACGCTGCTGAAGGCTATGCCCGATCAACCGGAAGAGTTGGAACAATCATCGTCACATCTGGCCCGGGGGCTACAAACGCAATCACAGGCTTGACCGATGCTTTTATGGATTCCATTCCATTGGTTTGCATTTCGGGGCAAGTTGCAACTCATATAATTGGAACTGACGGATTTCAAGAAGCTGATATTGTTGGACTCACCAGATCATGCACTAAATATAATTATCTCGTTCGCAATGTTGATGATTTGGGACACATAATTCACGAAGCATTCCACATTGCCAGAACAGGTAGACCAGGACCAGTTTTGATTGATATTCCAAAGGATGTGCAAAATAATTTAGGGATTTATGGCGGAAAAAGTGAAATTAATCGCCCTTCTTATCAGATCGGATCTAAAAGCGTTGCGACAGTTGATAAAGATGCAATCAAAAAAGCGATTAAACTTTTAGTAAATGCCAAAAGACCAATCATTTATTCTGGCGGCGGCATCGTCAATTCTGGTGAAAATGCCAGCAAACTATTAACTCAATTTGTAGAATTAACTGGCTTTCCAATCACCAACACTTTGATGGGTCTTGGTGGCTTTCCAGCTTCTGATCCACATTTTATCGGAATGCTCGGAATGCACGGAACTTATGAAGCAAATATGGCAATGCATGATTGCGATGTAATGCTCAACATTGGCGCTAGATTTGATGATCGCATCACTGGCAGGGTTGACAAATTCTCTCCTAATTCCAAAAAAATCCATATCGATATCGACGATTCATCAATTGACAAAATTATTCCGGTTGATGTGGCGATTGTTGCTGATGCCTCTATCGCCCTAAAAGCCTTGATTGAGGAATGGCAAAAATGTTCCCCCCCAGAAGAGGGGAGCGATTCTTTGCGTAGCGCGACGATGGGGGGTGAAAATTATCATTCTGCATCTGGGGATCAAATCAAAGATTGGTGGGCGCAAATTAAAAAATGGCAGGACATTAAAAGCCTGAGTTATGTTGGCAGCGATACAGTTATCAAGCCAGGATTTGCACTACAAACCCTAGACAAATTAACAAAATCACAAAACCCCTTTGTTTCAACCGATGTGGGGCAACATCAAATGTGGGCGGCGCAATATTTAACTTTTGACAAACCTAATCACTGGCTAACTTCTGGCGGGCTTGGAACTATGGGATATGGCGTTCCTTCTGCAATTGGAGCACAAATTGCCAATCCCAATTCTTTGGTTTTTTGCATTTCTGGAGACGCTTCTTTTTTGATGAATATGCAAGAACTAGGAACCATCAAGCAATATGAATTGCCAGTGAAAATTATCATTCTTAATAATCGCTATATGGGAATGGTGCGCCAGTGGCAAGAGCTGGTTTATAACGGCAGAGAGGCTCATTCTTATATGGAATCACTACCTGATTTTGTCAAATTGGCGGAATGTTTTGGGCTGAAAGGAATGCGCTGTGAAAACCCATTAGAACTTGAAGACAAGTTCAAAGAGATGCTTGCCCACAAAGGTGCAGTATTGTTTGATTGCGTTATTGAAAAATCTGAAAATGTTTTTCCAATGATTCCCGCCGGTGCGGCACATAACGAGATTCTGCTTGGATCTGAATCCAAGAAATATGTTCAGAAAGATCAAAACGCCGTTTGATTTTGGCGGTTTAAATCCGCTTTTACGGCGAAATAACTGCGCTTTTTAAAATTTTTTGCTCCTCATTTACCATTTGTAAACTTCGTCACAAAAAATTTTAAAGAGTTCTTTTTTGCATAAGCGATTTTAAAAAATAAATAATTCAAAAACTAAAATGAGAATTAAAGAAATCGAATTAAAAAACTTTAAAAGATTTTCTGATTTAACTATTACAGAAATTCCCGAAACTTCAAAATTGGTTTTGCTGATTGGGTCAAATGGATCAGGAAAGTCTTGTTTGTTTGATGCTTTTGATTGGTTTGACAGAGGTCATAAGGGAATGACACGAGATTGGATAAATTATTATCCAAAAACTAAAGATAGCGAACCAAGTGCAGTTGTTGAATTTTATGGCGGTTCTGCAATTGAGAAAATTGGCCACTCAGTTAATAAGGGTCATGAAATGGCAAAAAAATTCTTTGGCAGAAGCTCGATTAGAATCGTGCCACAAATAACAAATGAAGCTAACCTCTCACAGATACTGTCAGATCAAGATAGTCCTAATACATACATTCAGAACGATCGCAGGTTTATTAATGATATCGCTTTATATATAGACAATATCGATCAAGCTTTGCGTGGAATAGTTTTTAGAGGTGAGGATGTTAATCCAAGACAAATTTTTAGAGAATATATCGAGCCTTTAAATGAATCTCTTTTGAATATTTTTGGTGGCAATAAAAATACCACAATTCAAATTCACGAATATTTCGGAGCTAAAAACCAAGAGCCAGCAAAACTTATTTTTAAAAAAGGATCTTCAGAAATAAACTACGACTTACTAAGTCATGGCGAGAAGCAAGTTGTTATCTTGTTAATCAATTTCATTGTGCGACAAGATTATTACCAAGATTCAATAATATTTATTGATGAAATGGACTGCCATTTAAACACTGCATTGCAATATTCACTGTTGAAAGAAATTACTGAAAGATGGATTCCGAATAGCTCACAATTCTGGACGGCGTCGCACGCGCTGGGCTTTATTGATTATGCTAAAAAAAGCACAGAAGCCTCAATAATTGATTTTGATTTGCTTGATTTTGATCAGCCACAAACCTTATTTCCAATGGCAAAAGATGATCTTGATGTTTATGAAATTGCCATTCCAAAGGCAATGTTGTTTGAAATAATGAAGAGCAAAAAAGTTATTTTTTGTGAAAACCAAAATGATGAATATTACAATCTTCTGGGTTTGGAAAATAAAATTTTTGTTGGAGTTAGAGATGCCAGAGATGTTTTTTTAAAAGTTAAAAATGACGATTTGGCTTATTCAATTCGTGATCGAGATTTTTTTTCAGATGATGAAATTGCTAAGATCAAAGAGAAATATCCCAATCACAATATTCTAAAATATCGCAATTTTGAAAATTATTTATATCATCCAAATAATATTGCTGAGCTTGGTTTGCAAGGCTTTGACGAATCAAAATATGCGGAAGAAATCACCAAACAAAAAAACGCAAAATATCAATATTTGTTAACTAATGTTGAGTCGTCGAGAAAAACATATGAAGAATTCAAAACTGATGACCTTCAAGATGAAGACACCATCAGCATTGTTGATGATTTTAAAAGCGATGATTTTGAAAAATTTTATAAGTTTTTTGATATGAAGAAGGATTTCAATAAATCAACCTTAGCGAGGTTTAATCTTTCTACAGAAAAATTGTGTCAAACCAAGTGGTTCAAGGATCAAATCGCTTCTATTTTAAAATAAAATTCCTAAAAAATGACTGAAGAAATAAAAAAACATGTAATCTCAATTTTGGTTGATAACGAAGCTGGTGCGCTGGCGCGGATTGTTGGTTTGTTTTCGGGTCGCGGTTATAATATTGAATCACTTAATGTGGCACCAATTAACAAAGAAAAAACCTTATCACGAATTAACATCACCACTTTTGGAACGGACAAAACTGTCGATTTAATTTGCAAACTTCTCAACCGAATTGTGCCAGTTCATAAGGCGGCGGAGCTTTCCAAGCAAGAAGGTTATATTGAAAGAGAATTAGTGCTTTTGAAAATTGTTGGCGATGAAGAAAAGCGAAATCAAGCAATGGCGATTGGTGACAAATATCGCACTAATGTGATTGATATTTGGGAAGATTCAATTGTCTTTGAAATTATTGGCAACTCTAAAACTGTTGATAAAATTATTGACGAATTTTCTGAACTTGGAATTCATTCAATGTCAAGAACTGGCGTGGCTGCTGGTTTTAGAGGGAATAAAAAGTTAACAGATTAAAAAATAAAAATATGCCAGTTCTCAATTTTAAAGGAAAAACCTTTGTTCTAAATCACCATTTAGCGGTTAGACATCATCAATTAGTTCCTAAAAAAAAATTAAGTTTAACTAAGCAAGTTTCCCTACATAACAATCTAATTATTCACGGCGACAATCTTAAAGCTCTAAAAGCATTGCTTCCAACCTATGGTGGCAAAATTAAATGCATTTACATTGATCCGCCTTATAACACCGGCAATGAAGGCTGGGTTTATAATGACAATGTAGCAAGCCCAATGATTCAAGAATGGCTAAATGAAACTCTAAGGGGAAATAAAGTTGACAAAGAAGATATGACAAGGCACGACAAATGGCTTTGTATGATGTTTCCACGCTTAAAATTGCTTCACGAATTATTGGCGGAAGATGGGGTGATTTTTGTGAGTATTGATGACAATGAAGTTCACCATTTAAGGGCAATTATGGATGAGATTTTTGGCGAGGAAAATTTTGTGTCTAATTTTATATGGCAAAAGAAAACAGGAGCCTCCGATGCCAACAAAATAGCGGTTATAACCGAATATGTTTTGTGCTACACAAAAACTAATAACGAAATAGGAGAAACTTTTTCTAAAAATAAAGAATCTCATGACATATCCAGATACAAATATGAAGATCAATATATTTCCACTAGAGGCAAGTACTACATTGATAATCTTGATCGAGGTGGT
>CAMDOL010000067.1 GCA_945903615.1 Rickettsia typhi
ATTGGGTTTTAATCAGAGAATATGGTCCTTCAGCTATATTAAAACGACACTCCCTTGAACCATGAACCCCAAGCTGACCAGAATTAGCGTATCTTAGACAAGCTTTTATTTTATATTCCGGCTTTTCCAATTCATAGTTTGCGCTAGCCAAGCCACTTATAAAACCAACATCTTTATCTGGATTTTTATAAATATTTAAATCAGTGCCAGAAAGATACCCATAACCATTTCCTCTAAAACCATCATGACTTGCGCTACATAAATTTGGAGAACGAGTGTCCATTCCAAGTGTGTGCCAAAAATAATGATCACAACTAATTGAGCAAATACCTATGCTATATGAAGTTCCCCACCCCAAATCCTTAACATCTCCAACACTATAACATAAATTTGGCTGCACTCCGGGCTTGCTTTGGTCTTCATCTTTATTGATTTTGTTGGCTATATCTAAACTTACCAATCCGTCGTCATCAGTCACCCTGCTTGGTGGAGTTGGGCGATAAAACCAAGCGTTGAACAAATCAGAGGTGATATCTGGGCTATCAGCAGTTGATACTAAACATTCTGGCTGGCTACTATTAGCCGCTAAATTGCAGTCAATTATTTTATTGCAATACCCGCCACTACAAACTTGGTTTTTTTGACCCGAACCACAATCACTAGGACAAGTCTCTGTTGCTGCACATGCAACACAAGCATCACAGCTAGAATTCAGAGTTGTTGGATTTGTATCTGCCATTGGTGTGCAGCGATAATTCCTAAAAGCTATAGGTTTGCACGAAAGCGGCTTACATAATCCAGATTCAATTGGCATATTGGCATTGATATATTTAATATAATCTGCCTGATAATTTAAGTCCTTGTTCCGAAGATTTATAGTATCATCCGCACCACATAATTTTGAATCAGGGGGACAATTGTGAATTTGACACATCGTATTATCCGGCCGATATCTCAAATATTGTAAATTAGATGAATTGGCGGGATTGGTTGGGGTATTATTAAAAAAGCTGTAACATTTAACAGCGCTGCCATCGCAATATTTTTTATAACTGTCATCAAATCTACTGTCAGAAACCTTAAGCTCTTCAACGGCTAATAAGTTACAACCCAATATATCGCAATTAGTTCCAGCATTTGGAGCTTCATCTTTCGTCATTTGGTGACACTTAGGGCGAGGAGTGCAGTTAGTCGAACTACTCATTTGAGTCGCATTACAAACTTCGCTGGCTCCACAAGGCTCAACTTGACCACAAAAACGAATAGAATCTTTATTATTTAGTGCATAATCAACGCCACGAGTTTTTCTTGGATCTGCAGCAGAATTTGGATCGGTCACATCTTTTGCTTCTTTGACACAATTCACCCCAGGAGCAGCATTGGCGGGAGCAAAAATTGAGCATAAAGGCATATCAATTAGATCAGCGCAAGTTTCTCTAGGTTGCGGACTACTGAATGCCGCAGCATTTGAAAAAGCTTTGCAGGGGCGAAGTGGTGCACCAAGTGGCGAATAATAACAATTATAGCCTGCCGCATTATCGGGATTTTTTGCGGTAGCAGCAGACAAAGAAGAGCACGCGACAGGAATGCAACTGTTGGGAGGAAAAGTAGTATTTAAATTAGATGTTGCAGTGCAGTTGCTAAGAACAGCTTGTGAAAATAAACGATCGGACAATAAAACTGTAGAAAAAATAACAAACATCAATAAAAAACTCCCCGCCAAAAAATGAGGTTGACCCAATAAGCTGTTGGCTCGATTTTTTAATTGATTATATATTTCTTTTACAAATTTCAAATTCTTAAAAAAATAAATGAATTAGCCCAAAACTACTGGCATGAGAGACATTCTTCATATTTACTTTCCGCCTCTTCACTTGCAACATCGCTTTGATTAATTTGATTAGTTTTCTTATTAAAATCAATCAAATTCTCTTCCGATTTGTGAGAAACTTTATCTGCCCTTTGCACTGAAGTTGAGCGGCAATAATAAAGACTTTTTAAACCTTTTTGCCAAGCCCTAAAATGGATCTCGTGAAGAATTTTTTTAGAAACATTACCCGCCAGAAAAATATTCAAGCTTTGAGCTTGACAAATATACTCACCCCGCTCCGCTGAAAGATCAATGATCCATCTTTGATCAATTTCGGGAGCAGTTTTGAAAACTAATTTTTCATGCTCATCTAAAAAATCTAGATGCTGAACCGATCCCTCATTAGTGGTAATTGAAGACCAAATATCATCAGTATTTCGACCTTTTTGTTCCAATAGTTTTACTAAATTTTTATTGCGAACATTAAAAGAGCCAGTCAGAGTTTTTTGAGTAAAGCTATTAGCGGCGAAAGGCTCGATTCCGGGTGAAGAATTGCCAGCAATAATTGAGATTGATGCCGTTGGTGCAATTGCCATTTTATTTGAGAATCGCTCCATAACTCCAACTTCTGCAGCATCTGGACAGGCACCGAGCTCCTCAGCAAGTTTTTTAGAAGCTAGATCAACTTCAATTTTAATTTGTTGAAAGATTTTTTTATTCCAAACCTTTGCCATCGCAGATTCCATTGGAACATTCTTGGTTTGCAAAAATGAATGAAAGCCCATCACGCCCAAGCCCACACTTCTCTCGCGCATTGCTGAATATTTGGCTTTAACCATTGAATCAGGAGCATTATCAATAAAATCCTGCAAAACATTATCCAAAAAACGCATTACATCTTCGATCATCTGTTTGTTATCCTTCCATTCTTCATAATATTCCAAATTAAGCGAAGACAAGCAACAAACTGCAGTGCGGTCTTTTCCCAAATGGTCAACGCCAGTTGGCAAAGTTATTTCACTGCACAAATTTGAGGTTTTAACTTTCAATCCAAGTTTTTTGTGATGCTCAGGAATAGCACGGTTCACTGCATCAATAAATAGAATATATGGCTCACCAGTTTCAACTCTTGTGGTGATAAGCTTAATCCATAAATCTCTAGCCTTAATGGTATCAACAGCTTTTCTTGTGTGAGGACTTTTTAATTCCCACATTCCATCTTTTTCAACAGCCCTCATAAAAGCATCGCTAACAGCAATGCCGTGATGCAAGTTCAAAGAACGACGATTTGGATCGCCACCATTTGGTCTTCTCACATCAATAAATTCTTCAATCTCCGGATGGTCAATCGGCAAATAAACCGCCGCACTACCACGCCTCAAACTACCTTGCGAAATTGCCAAAGTTTGCGAATCCATAACTTTGATAAAGGGGATAATTCCAGAAGTTTTGCCATTGCCACGAACAGTTTCACCAATTGAACGCAAATTTCCCCAATAACTACCAATACCACCACCGCGTGATGCCAGCCAAACATTCTCATTCCACAAATCAACAATGCCATGGAGAGAATCAGAAGATTCATTTAAAAAACAGGAGATGGGCAAGCCACGCTCAGTGCCACCATTACTCAAAATTGGCGTTGCCGGCATAAACCATAAATTGGAAATGTAGCCATAGAGACGATTAGCGTGAGCTTCGTCATCGGCATAATAAGAAGAAACTCTGGCGAATAAATCTTGATAAGATTCATCCAGCATCAAATAACGATCAGTTAAAACCGCCTTACCAAAAACGGTAAGTCTGTCGTCTTTTTTATTATCGATTATAATTTTGAATTTAGGCTTTTTAGAGTCGGTGTTTTGAGTGGTTTTTGATGGCTTGGTTGATGATTTTATTGATTTTGTCTTTGTCATATTAGAAGAGCATTAAACACTATATATAGTTATAGATTTGGATTACAAATACTATATATAGTTTTTAAACTCTAAATCTTAATTTGTCTAGGAAAAATTAATTAATTATAAAAGAGATTTTTTGCTCCACCAAAAATACTCACAAAACCTAGTGGTTTTATTCCCAGAATCCAAGCAGATGGAGAGGTATTTTATAGGGAGAAATGACAATCAAATCAAAGCGTATTGAATGGTTGTAATATTTTCTAAAATTTGCCGCCATAAAAGCCATTATCGCTCTTTTAATTCGCCGTTTTTGATTTTCTCCCAAAACTTCATCAATCAGAAATCCATTTTTCTGGACAATTTTTTTTCGTGCTTTAACTTCAACGGCAATAATCGCCCTGCCCTTGCTGGCAATAATATCAATTTCGCCAACAAAAGTTTTATATCTGCGCTTGAGAATTTTATAACCTTTGAGTCGCAAAAAAATTATTGCGATGAATTCAGCAAAGATTCCAAATTGGTAGGATTGAATTTTTTTTGTGGCGCTCATTTTAATTTAGTTCCATTTTGAAGGAACCTCTAAACAACTAAAAATTGATATTTCTGAGTATTTATTGTTTTAGTTGTTCAGAGGTTCCTGAAGTGTCTGAAAAACCTAAAACACTCCTCGCGTTTTAAAAGCGATTCCTAAAGTTCCTTCATCAAGATAATCAAGCTCACTGCCCACAGGAATTCCGGCAGTTAATTTGGAAATTTTTATATTATCTTTGGCAAATTCTTTGAGCAATTCTACTAAATAATAGGCGGTGGTTTGTCCTTCCATTGTTGAATTGGTGGCTAAAATTATTTCTTTGGGTTTACCATCTTTAACTCGCTCAATCAGTTTTTCAATATTCAAATCCGCCGGTCCTTTGCCATTTATCGCCGACAAAACTCCACCCAAAATGTGATATTTGCCATTAAAAATTCCACTCTTTTCAATCGCCCACAAATCTGAAACCTCCTCAACAACGCAAATTAAATTATTATCCCGAGATTGATTTTGACAGATTGCACAAATATCAAAACTATCTAAATTGTCACAAATTTGACAATGTTTGGTAGTTTGCAAAGTAGATTGCAGCGAGCCAATTAAAGGCAGCATCGCCCCATCCTGATTATTCAAAAGATGCAAAACAATCCGGCGTGCCGATCTTTGTCCTAGTGAGGGAAGTTTAGAAAATAATTTTATAAGATTTTGCAAATCGCTGTTTTCTTGAAACATTTTGAATTGAAGGAGAATGGTGGAAGTTAAAAAGCCAAAAACTAAAAAGCCAAAAACTAAAAAGGGTTGCTATCTAAAAAAGAATAGCAACCCAATTTAAAAAAACTATTTAGTTATATAAAAGAATTAGAAGTGATAAGAAACTCCCAATTTAACTACTGATAATGTGTTCTCAACTTTTGCACCAACGGAAGCAGTGTTAAGGTCAATTTTTTGAGTGTTATACTCAACATTAACCGCAACTTCTTTAGTTACATTGTAAGCGACACCAGCACCATAGAAATAACCAATTGCGCCAGTAGATTTCTCACCATTAAACTTAACACCATCATCAACACCACTAAAACCAACTTTGTAGAGGGTATTAGAAAGACCGTTAGTGAAGTAAACTGAAGCTTCATCAGTAACATCATAACCGATATTAGCTTTTAAACCATATCTGTAATTGATGCTTATTTTACTGGTCATTTCGTCTTCTGAGCCTCTTGTTTTAATGTTATTTTTTTCAACAAACAAGCCTGGTGCAATGAAAAAATTATTCATATTAAACGCGTATCTATAGTCAAGACCAGCACCAATCCCTCTGTCATTAAATTTATTGGTAACATTAACACCTCCATAAATATACTGGCTGCCAGAATCACTTCTAACAATGTTAACGCCAACATAGTTACCTTCTGTTTTGGCAAAAGCAGAAGATGAAGCAGCAACAGCAACAGCAACAGATGCCGCTGCTAATAATTTTTTATTTATCATGGTAGTTTTTTTGATTGGTTAGTAAAAATAAATCCCAAAAAAATTTGGTAGAAAAGAAATAGTAAAACTAACAAGTAAAATCAAGTAGTTTTTAATTTAATTTGTATCCTCCTTAATATTGACAACATTCCGCCTACAAAAATTAGCAAGCAGCCCAGCCAAATAAAAGACATAAAAGGTTTATGATAAATTCTTACTGCATAATTTTCCGTCTCATTTTTTCCACCCATTACCAAATATAAATCAGCGAAGATAAAGTGCTTGATATCAGCTTCGGTAGTGGTTTGGTCGTTTTCTGGGTAATATCTTGATTGGGGCTTTAGGGTTGTTGCAATTTGATTATTTTGGCGAACCAAAAAATTGCCTTGCCTAGCTAAATAATTTTTTCCTTTGAGATATTCGATATTTTGAAATTCGATCTCATAGCCAGCAATATTAGTTTGATCGCCAAATTTCATATTAAGTTCAGTGGTTTTAGAAAATATTGCGGTTAGGGCAATTGCGCTGATCACAATAAAAATTCCGATATGAGCCAAAAGCATTGATGGGCTGGAGAATTTATTTAGACGAACCGATGGAACTAAAATCATCAAGCACAATAAAGTTATTGCAATGGGAGAAAATAATTTGTTGTAATAGCCTGCACCAATTGAAATTGAAGTATCAAAAAATAGCTGCAAAATCAAAGGATATAAAGTGCCCAGAGCAATGATGAATAAGGCTAGGCACAATAAAAAATTATTAATCAAAATCATTCCACTTTTAGAATTTAAAGAAAAATTATTTTGAGTGATTTTAAGTTTTAAAGATTTAAAAAAGAAAATTAAAAACCCGCTGCCGCCAATTAAAAAAAGCAATATAATGATAAAGATTCCTCTTTTTGGATCGTTGGCAAATGAATGAACTGAGGTGATAATTCCTGATCTGACAAGAAAAATTCCCAGTAGACAAAAAACAAAAGTTAAAATTGCTAAAAAACAACTCCAGATTTTAAAATTATTATTTTTTTCCAGCATTGTAATTGAATGCACTAAGGCGGTTGCACAAAGCCACGGCATCAATGAAACATTCTCAACTGGATCCCAAAACCAAAACCCACCCCAACCAAGTTCACGATAAGCCCACCAAGAGCCAAGACCAATTCCGAGTGTTAGAAAACTCCAAGAAAACATCAGCCATGGCTTCATTTTGCTAGCAAATTCTCTATCCACTTTCTCGGTGAGAAGCGCGGCAATAGCAATTGAAAAGATTAATGAAAAACCAATATAGCCAGTATAAAGCATTGGCGGATGCATTGCCAAACCGATATCTTGTAGAATCGGATTTAAACCTAAGCCTTCCTCTGGAATTGGAAAAATTTTTAGAAATGGATTGGAGGTAAAAGCAATAAAAGCAGAAAAACCAAAAATAATTATTGATTGAACTGCCAGAGTAATGGATTGAGTAATGGATTGAGTAATGGCTTTTTGATTATTATTGTCTTTGGCTTCTATTTTACTCAAAAATGCAAAGGCAACATTATAAAAATTTAAGATGCAAAGCAGCAAAAGCATTGATCCTTCGTGATTGCCCCAAGTGCCAGAAATTTTATAGATTAGTGGTTTTAGAGTGTGAGAGTTCTGATAAACATTTAAAATGGAAAAATCAGAAATGATGTGGCAATAAACTAAACAGAGAAAAGCAATCGCAGATAAAATAAAATTAATTGCTGAAGAAACTTTGAGGAATTGCAGATTATTTTTAAGAACCACGAAAGGCTGCAACAGAGAAATAGTCAAAACCAGCAATAGAGCTGTAAAACCAATATTAGCAATCATAGAGATTATTGAGGTTCAACTATCAATCCCGAATCAAACTGGGATAACAAATACGCATATTAAAGGCTTGCCTTAGAGGTGCCCTTAGAAATAAATTCTTTAATATCTTCAAGATTATTTTCCATAATTACCATCTTTTCTTTTTTGGTCATAAGACCTGATAAGAAATGCGGTAGCTGGGTTGGGTTCAAACCAGCTTTTGCAATAGCTTCAG
>CAMDOL010000068.1 GCA_945903615.1 Rickettsia typhi
CCAGCATCAACAGCGGAGGTGGCGATGGTGTTGACAACAACAAATCTTGCTACATCGTCGATATGTGCACCCATTGCTAATTGTGAGGTGGCATATGCTAGGTTTTCTACAGAGAAAATCTTCTCATGAATGGAATAGAGGTCGGAGGAGAGAGAGCTTAGGGCGATGTCTGTGTTAGAGTGAGTTAGTAGGGCTTGATCAGTTCCTGCTCCCAGGGTTTTTAAATCTTGTTTTTCAATATATTTATTATAAATCCCAATCATCTCACCATCGCCCATAACAGTCACACCATCACTTGTAACAGCATTGCAGTTTTTATTTAGAGGTTCGTAATCTAGGTTGATTTGATTGATATGCTCTGCTCTTGGGCTGAGCTTGTTCCAGTAAGAGGATAAATCATCACCTTGTTTAAGAGTTTGGGGGGAATAGGTGGAGAGGATTTGATTTTTTACCCAATCTGGAGAAATGCCTTCACCGTATTTTCCGCTATAAACTTTGAGATTATCAGTAATCATATTACCATCATAGTTTTTATAATCAGTACCTGGCCCACCACGATAAATAAATTGCTCCCCTTGTGAATTGGTGTAAATTAAAAACGTGTGTTGTGGTTGTAAATTTTCTGGCAAAAATGTTGTGTTAGAAACTGGACGAGAATATACGGTGATTGATTCTTTCATGTGGTTTAATTTATTAAAGTTTAAAAAAATTGTTAAATAATTTGCACGATACCAAAATTATAGAAATTCTCTATACATCAAAAAATGATCTCGATCTATAGGTAAAATTTACAGAATTTAGCTTTTTAGAATTTTTTAAAGTTTTTATCGTAATAAAACATCTATCTTTGTTAAGGAATCCACAATCTTTTGAGCAAACATATCGAGGTTCATTGTAAGGTTCATACCCACAACTCCACCCCTTCTCACTCTCCTGAATTTTACTCATTATTTCATCAACATCGCTACCTAAAGGAAACACCTTTAAAAACTGCTTCTCCGCCTCTTCATGTTTAAAATTTTTACCATCAATGTAATCGTCAAAATAAAATTTATTTGGATCTTTTTTTGTATAAATTTTGGCAAATGACGAACAGGAAATAGTGAAAAAAATTACCGATAATGTAAGAAATATTGTTTTAAGCATAAGATTTAATTTGATAAATTATTAATTTTGGTTTTGAAGACTTTCTTTAGCTATATCATCTACGACCTTCTTAAGTATTTCATTTATTTTTCCTTGCATAAAATGGTCGATAACACCAATTTGCGCATCACTAAATTCACACATATGATTAATGCGATCTATATCTTCTTTTTTAGTTGAGGAATCAAATAATGCCTTGTGTAGCTCAGATGTATCTGATGCAAAATCAAATTCATTTATGTACCTAAAATATTTAACAAACTTCTTTTGTTTTGCGTCAAATACTAATATGCCCATATTAAAGTGAATTTTATCTGCGTTAGCAAAAGAAAATGGCTTTGATATATTGCTAAACAACCCTACTATCACAGAACCAAGCACTGATCTATCATTAAAATATCCACCAAAACCTATTGCTCTTGCGTAAGAGTGATCCACTCCATATGGATCTCTAATCGATAGTTCTGAGCCAATATTTGGATAAGCAATAATCACATAATCACTATCACTTGGTATGTTGACTGGTAATAAACCTGAATATTTAGAGATATCTTCTATATTTTGATTATTTTTAGTTGCAATAAAGCCATCTAGCACAGATCGCGAGAGATCATCAGCAAATGAGGTGTGTAGTATTTTACTATCCTTAAATGATTTCTTAAAAACTTCATCTATCTTTTGTTGTGGCTGAAATGAAAATAAAAAATTCTTATATTGATTGACCATTGCATATCTATCCCACGGATGAGTTCCTAAACTAATAATATTATTTTCATCTAAGCATTTCTTATTGTTACCAGAATAATTATAACTAATTCCATTGACAGCAGTTGAGCTATTAAAAGAATTTTGAAATGTATTAATTAGGGTAATTTTGCTACTTGATGAAATAGATGGTTTTGCAGATTTCCATAAATTATCAGTTGCAACGCAGGAGCACAAAATTGTTATGATGAATATTGACAATATCAGTTTTATATTTTTCATTTTGTATTAATGTTTTTGATTAGAAAAAATTTAAACTATTACCCTTCACATCCTTCTTCGGCAAATCAAAATGTGGTTCTGATTTTGTGTCTTTTGTTACTGTTTCTGATTTTATTTTTGCTTCTTTTTTTACCTCTTTTTTTGCTTCTAATTGTGCTTCTTTTTCTAAGTTTTTTGCAGTATCAAGCGCAAAGCTATCAACAGCTCCAATCCCAAAACCACAAACCAAAACCAAGCCTACAAAAATTATTTTAAGCATAATAACCCTTTATGTTCGTTTTTAACAAAACTGATGTTCCTACACCTTTCCAGGCAGTTTTTAATTGATTGATGTTTTTAAACAATTTAAAGCTCTTCATTTTTATATACTGGCAACCTTGCAATTAATGGGTATGTCAACAAGAATTATAAACTTTTATAAAAAAATTCTGACCACTTTTAATATTGTTATAAATATATATCTACTAAGATTTTATTTTTTTAAATATTTTTAAAAGCATTTTATAACAATCCTACCAAAATCCTTCTAAACATAATAACCTCCAGTAATTTTATTCACTTTATAAAAGCACCTTAAAAAAATTAGGGCACCTTAAAAAAATTAGAATTTTTTCAAGGTGTCCATTATTAAAAATATTGGGAATAAAAATTTTAAATTCTGATTTTATTTGATGAGTGGATTTTTTTTGTTAAAAAATTGGGGATTTAAATTTGCAACAGTCCCGATATAGGATCGCTGCTAAAAAAAATTACTTGGCGGATTTGCAACAGCCTAGACACTGTTAGCTAATTAATTTTATCTTATATTTCGCCCTATTTTTGCTCTTTTTTTCTTGAATTTTTTTAAAATATTCCCGATATTCCAAAAAAATTGAAGAAAAAATTACTAAAAATATGCCGAAATCTAGGGCAAAATCTAGGGCAAAATCTAGGGCAAAATATAAGATAAAATTAATTAGCTAACAGTGTCTAAGGAGTTTTGCACAAAATAATGACTTTTGGGAAATGCTGATATAGTCTGTCTTTGCTTCGGAATTGATGCTTTCAACAAATCAACAATCTATCAAACTATGCAAGTTAAAATCTACCAACCAGCAAAAACCTCTACTCAATCGGGTCAAAAAAATAGGCCTTGGTTAATTGATCTGGTGGAAAATGAAAATCATCGCGCAATTGATAATGTGATGGGATGGACATCTTCGGATAATACTTTAACTCAGTTGGAATTGAAGTTTCTAAGTTCCCAGGAAGCTGCTAAATATGCTCAAACAAAGGGTTGGACTTATCAAATAATTCAGCCACACACTGCCAAGATTATCAAAAAATCTTATGCAGAAAACTTTTCATAAAATAATAAATGACTGAAATTCTAAAAACCTTATTGGCAAAAATTGAAAAAAGTCAGCCTCAGATTGATCAATTTTTTGCTAGTAAATTAATCAATCCCTTATTCTATAACTCGCTTGATTTACGCCATTCGGGTTTTAAAATTGCTCCAGTCGATGTCAATTGTTTTCCGGCGGGGTTTAATAACCTATCTTCTATTTCCAAAGAAATTGCTAAAAAAAATGTTGCTGATTTCTTGAATAAAAAATTCCCCACAGCCAATAAAATCGCTATTATTCCTGAAAATCATACCCGCAATTTAAGATATTTGGAAAATATTTTAGCGCTGCAAGAAATTGTTGCGGATGGTGGAAAAAGAGAAGTAAAAATTATTAGTTTGATTTTGGAAATTGAAGATGTTTTGGTGGTTGATTTAGAAAATAATCAAAAAATTACTTTAGAAAAATTGGTAAAAAATGGTGATAAGATTTCTACCAATAACGGTTTTTGCCCAGATTTAATTATTGCTAATAATGATTTTACTAACGGCGTTGATGAGATTTTACAAAGTCTTGCTCAGCCAATAATTCCCTCCGTCAATTTAGGATGGTATGTGCGCAAAAAATCGGTGCATTTTGATATTTATAATCAAGTTGTTGCTGAATTTTGTCAGTTAATTGATTTAGATCCGTGGCTAATTTCAACTATGCATCGAAATTGTATTGATGTGAGTTTTAAAGAACAAAAAGGCATTAAATGTTTAGCCAAATATGTTGATGAGTTGATTGGAAAGATCGGCGAAAAATATCAACAATATGGCATAACATCTGAGCCATATTGTTATGTGAAAGCTGATAACGGAACTTATGGAATGGCGATTATGACGGTAAAATCAGGAGCTGAGCTTTTGGAAATTAACAAAAAAGATCGCAATAAAATGAATAGTATTAAAGGTAGCATTCAAAACACCACTGCCATTATTCAAGAAGGGGTTATAACTACAGATTTAATTCAAAATATGATTGCTGAGCCAATGATTTACTTAATGAATGGGCAAGTAGTTGGAAATTTATTTAGAGCTAATGATGCCAGAGATGCCAATATCAGCTTGAACGCAGCGGGAATGAGTTTTTATGATTTAAGCGATTTGAACGATGAAGATTTGCAGCTTGGTTTAGATAAGGCGTCGATTGCTAAAATCTATTCCACAATAGCAAAATTATCTGCCTTAGCAGCTTCTTTAGAGAGCTATTGATAGTTTTTTCACCTCGTCATTACACATTACCACATCTTCCAATTTAGCAATTTTTTGATAAGGTATTTTTTCTAAAGCCTTATAAACAATTTCAACAATTCGTGTAAATTCAATTTCACCTTCCAAGAACCGCGCAACCGCAATTTCATTGGCTGCGTTAAAAATGCATGGCGCGTTGCCGTCAACTTCTAGAACTTCGCGCACTAATTTTAAAGCAGAGAATTTTTTGGTATCAGGTGCTAAAAAATTTAGTTTAGAAATTTTGGCTAAATCTAATTTTGGATGTTTGATAGAAATGCGTTTTGGATATGCTAGCGCATAAGAAATTGGCACTTGCATATCTGGCAAGCTCATCATTGCCAATGTTGAGCCGTCGCAATAATCCACCAAACCATGAATGATTGATTCGGGATGAATCACAATTTCAATTTGTTCTTTTTTAACTGGAAATAAACGATAAGCCTCAATCACTTCTAGAGCTTTGTTCATCATCGTTGCTGAGTCGACAGAAATTTTGGCGCCCATTGACCAGTTTGGGTGTTTGATGGCTTGATCGATGGTAATATTTTTCATCTGTGTTGGTGAAAAATTCAAAAAAGGTCCGCCGGAAGCAGTTAAAATTATTCGTTCAATTTTATCTAAATTTTGCTGCTCAAAAATCTGAAAAATTGCATTATGCTCAGAATCAATCGGCAAAATTTTTGCCCCACTTTTTTTGGCAGCTTTCAGCATCAAATCTCCTGCCGCAACTAGACACTCCTTGTTAGCCATACCAACATTAGAGCCAGCTTTAATGGCGTTAAAAGTTGGAATCAAAGCGGCAATACCAACAATTGCTGATAGAAAAAAATCAACTTTAATTTTTGCCAAATCATTAATCATTTTTTCTCCCGCCACAACTTCAATTTTTAAATCTGCCAAACCATTTTTTAACTCTTGGTAATGGCTTATATTGTTGATTGCGGCGTATTTTGGTTTAAAAATTCTGGCTTGTTTGATCAAAGTTTTGACATCGCTTCTGGCGACCAAAGCAACAATTTGATAATCAGTTGAATGTTGAGCAATAACCCGCAAAGCATTTTTGCCAATTGAGCCAGTGGAGCCAAAAATGGCGATGGATTTTTTCATAATTAATTTATTTTTTACCAATCGAATTATACAAATTATTTTCCCTTTAAATATCCAATATAATTTGTCGTCTTTTAATTACCGTCGGTTTTAACCGACGGTTAAGAGATTAAGAAAAACTGGGCTTTAGCCCAAAATCAGAATTATTGGGCTAAAGCCCTTATTTTAGTTAGTTCTATCCGTCGGTTAAAACCGACGGTAATTAACAGCAAAAAAGTTAACTGGGCAGTAATGTCAAGACCCATATTATTAAGTTTAATCCCTTCACTCCTCAAATCACCAGAGTTGTAAGTAGTGCTTTCGATCAGTTTTTTGTGCCCAGCAATACCAAGAATTTCAAGGTTGCCTAATTATATTTCGTCACTCAAATAATCTTTCTGCCAAACTTGCCTTGCTGTTTCCGCAGACATATTGCCGCCCGATAAAATTACTAAAATTTTTAATTTTTTAGTTGGCTTGTTAGTTCTTAGAAACTCAGCACAAGCAGCAATTCCAAGAACTGCGGTTGGTTCAATAAAAATTTTTAGTGAAGTAGAAATAATTTGCGTCCAGCGGATAATTTCCTCTTCTTCAATTTCATAAACACCATTTAGTTTTTGAATATATTGAAAATTTACTGCTGATGGGCGAAGGGTTTTGGCTCCGTCAGCGATTGAGTTTGGAGTCGTTTCGAAACTATAAATTTTTCCAGTTTGATAAGAGACAGAAGTGTCGTTGGCAGATTTGGGTTCCACAGCAAAAACTTGCGGCAAAGTTTTTTGCTTTTGACAAGCAAGGTAGCTTCCAACAATCAAGCCACCTCCGCCACAAGGCGCAAATACAATGTCCACATCACCAATTTCTTCTAAAGATTCTAGGCAAGCCGTACCCTGCCCACACACAATATCTTCGTCATTTGAAGAGTGAATATATAAATATCCCTCCAAAACTCTTTCTTCAGCATAAATTTCTGTTTCTTTTTTAGTCTTCGTTAAAACCACTTCAGCACCATAATTTCGTGTGGCTTTAATTTTATAAGGAGAAGCCTTTTCTTCCATATAAATCAAGGCTTGAATGCCAAACTGTTTTGCCAAATATGCTACTGCCTGAGCGTGATTTCCAGAGCTCACCGCCACAACTTTTTCTGGAAAATATCCATTTTGTTCTTTAAATTTCAAAATTTTATTGACCGCACCACGCATTTTGAAAGAGCTGGTGGTTTGAAAATTCTCGCATTTAAAGAAAATTTCTGCGCCAAGTTTTTGATTTAGCGTTTGATTAGTCAAAATTGGAGTTTTGACAACATAATTTTGGATACGATTTTTTGCCTCAACAATATCTTTAAAAGAGAGATTCATATAATAATTGGTCGTTAGTCATTATGAGGCTGTCGCAAAATCGCCAATATATTTTCTTGGCAAAAAATTTTTAAGCAATTAATTTTTTGGCGACGCAGTGTATAGAAATCCACAAGGAGCTAAAAAATGAGTTAAGGAACCTCTGAACAACTAAAAATTGATATTTCTGAGGATTTTTTGAGTAGAAATTTTATTACTTTTTGGTGGAATATTTCCATATTTCACCAAAAATAATGGAATTTATGCCAAAAAAGACCAGAAAGATCAATTTTTCTAAAACATT
>CAMDOL010000069.1 GCA_945903615.1 Rickettsia typhi
ATAAATATTTAATGTCTAGGGTTGATTATGACAATATTAAGTAAGTTAGGACTTACGCAAAACCTATCTTTATACTGCCAAATTTATCGTTATTTAATTTTTTTTGGCGATTTTGTGTAAGTCCTATAAGTCTTGTTATTTAACATATAATTGGAGGTGCTTTATGAAATTAATTAAAATATTTTTTACTCTTCTTCTTTTTGCAATTGCTTCTTGTAGTTATTTTGTAGTTGATAATAAGGACAATAGAGGTGAGAATTTGCCAGAGAGTGTTCGATCAGAAAAACAATATGTTATGGGTGCCGATGATATTCCATTATTTTTCGGATTGGAATTGGTCGAAGATGACAGCAGCAGCTTTGATACAATGCTTGGAAACATTGTTATTGCCAAATATTGGGGTGATATTGAACTAAAATCAGTCAGAGAGTTTTATCTTGAAGCTTTGCCGCAATTGGGTTGGGTATTGATTGACGATAAAGAAGATCAAATTTCTTTTAAAAGAGAAGATGATAAATTAGAGATTCGATTCCGCTATTCTAGTAAAGGTCTTTATGTCCGATTTTTCATTTCATCAGTCTTGTAACAAATAATTAAAATTATGTCTAAATCACTCAATTTTTCAATTGATAGCAACGGTGTTATGACTCTGGTTTTTGATTTGGAGAACGAAAAGGTTAACAAGCTCAGTGCGGCGTTTTTGTTAGAGCTAGAAGCTGTTTTAGAGCAAATTGAGGTTAATAAAGATATTCATCTTTTGCTTATTAAAAGTAATAAAAAAGATGTATTTATTGCTGGTGCTGACATCAATGAAATCAGAGGAATTAAAAATGAATCTGATGCTTATAAAAAAGTTTTACAAGGACAAGAAATTCTAGGAAAAATAGCTGATCTGCAAATTCCTACTATTGCTTTAATCGACGGCGCTTGTTTGGGTGGCGGTTTGGAGTTGGCTTTGGCATGCAGTTATCGTATCGCTGTTGATAACAAAAAAACTGTTTTAGGTTTGCCAGAAGTTGGCTTGGGAATTATTCCTGGATTTGGTGGAACACAAAGATTGCCAAGATTACTTGGTCTGCAAGAGAGTTTGAAAATAATTCTATCTGGCAAAGCAATCGATTATAAAAAAGCCTTTAAAATTGGTTTGGTTGATAAAATTATTCGTGCAGAATTTTTACACAATGATCTAGATGATTTTATCGCCGGAGTTATTGTTCAAAATCACACTAACGAATTTTTGAAACGCAGATGCTTGGTTAGAAAAAAGCGTTTTTTACAAGAAGTTATTTTTGCTGGAAAATATTTAATTTATTATTTTGCCAAAAAAGACCTAATGGCAAAAACCAAAGGAAAATATCCTGCGCCACTTGCAGCGTTTGATGTTATAAAAAAAACTTATCATTCCTCTGATTATAGCGCTGGACTCAAAATAGAAGCAGAAGAATTCTCTAAACTTGCTGCGGGTGAAATTGCTAAAAATCTCATTGAATTATTTTTTACCAACGAAGAAATTAAAAAAGATAATGGCGTAAGTAGTGAGGTTAGCATATTAGAAATCAAGCAAGCTGGTTTGGTAGGTGCTGGCATTATGGGTGGTGGAATTGCGTGGTTATTCAGTAATTGCGATATTCCGGTACGAATGAAAGACATTTCTCAATTTGGAATCGCTCTTGGTTTTAATCAGGTTTTAAAAATCTATAAACAACTCAAAAAAATTGGTAAATACAAGGATAATCAAATTAGTGTGAAGATGGATGAAATCTCTTCAACCACTGATTATAGTGGCTTTAACAATGTCGATGTTGTCGTGGAAGCAATCATTGAAAATATTGAAGTTAAAAAAGATTCTTTTGCTGAGCTAGAAAGTCATATTAGAAAAGAAACTATCATTGCCAGCAACACCTCTTCTCTTTCCATAACTCAAATGGCAACATCTTTAAAATATCCAGAAAGATTTGTTGGTATGCATTTTTTTAATCCAGTAAATAAAATGCCACTGGTCGAGGTAATTCGTGGCGAAAAAACCTCTGATTTAGCAGTCGCAACCATAGTGAAGCTTTCTAAAAAATTAAATAAAACTCCCATTGTAGTCAAAGATGTTGCTGGGTTTTTGGTAAATAGAATTTTATTGCCTTATATCAACGAAGCTGGATTTTTATTGCAAGAAGGAGCGGATCTAAAAAATATTGATAATTTAATCGAAGACTTTGGAATGCCGATGGGTCCATTTATTTTAGCTGATACCGTTGGGATTGATGTCGGATATAAAGTTGCTAAAAGCCTAAATGAAAGCTATGGAGAACGAATGGATGTTTGTCATCTTCTGGTTGAAATGGCTAAAAACAAAACTCTGCTTGGCAAAAAATCTGGGCAAGGTTTTTATAAATATAATAAAGATGGAAAAAATTTAGGTCTCAATTCTGAAGTTGGTCATATTGTTAGTAAGGTTAGGGGTGTTGATAATTTGCAAAAATTACACATTCATAATCACGACATTGTTGATCGTTGTATTTTAATAATGATTAACGAAGCGGCAAAATGTTTGGAAGAAAATGTGGTTAAAAATCATCGTTATCTTGATATGGCGATGATTATGGGAACAGGCTTTCCAGCCTTCAGAGGTGGTCTTCTGAGATACGCCGATGAAATAGGGGTTGGAGTTGTGGTAGCTAGATTAAAAGAATTTAATACATCTTATGGAATTAGATTTGAACCAGCCAGCCTGCTTTTAAAAATGGATCATGATAATCAAAAATTCTATAATTAATGGTAATTCTAGGAATTGACCCAGCCCTAACCCAAACTGGTTGGGGAATTATTTCATCCTACAAAAATATCCTATCCTTCATTGCTTGCGGAACCATTAAAACCGACTCTAAGCAGTCTTTGGATGTTCGTTTGCACCATATCTATAAATCAATCAGTGAAGTTATAGCTCTATACAAGCCGGATGAAGTGGCAATTGAAGAAACTTTTGTCAATACCAACGCGGTTTCGTCTCTCAAACTTGGTCACGCGCGCGGAGTTTTGATGCTCAGTGCAGCGGTTGCTGGCCTAAAAATTTCTGAATATGCTAGCACCTCAATCAAAAAAACCGTTGTAGGGGTAGGGCGGGCAGAGAAAAATCAGGTTGGGGTGATGATAAAATATTTATTACCAAAAGCAGTGGTTAAGAATGAAGATGAGGCGGATGCTTTAGCGGTGGCGATTTGCCATAATAACTTCCGAGTAAATTATTGTGTAAAAACCACAATTTGATCTGACAGACAGTTGCCTGAATAAATAGACAACAACTACTTGTTAAGCCCCACCTTCTTATGGCTTGGATTTACAAGAAAAATATCAGGATTAATTTGATATTCTTTATGACTTAGGACACCTAGTGCGACAAAATCAAATCCAACACCTGCTTAAAGATGAATTTAAAATAAAAATTGGTATAAATCACTTTTTGAAATTCTAAAGGCTTTTTCTACGCGCCATAAATCAAGAGCGAATTATCTGATCAATAATTTACTTTCAAATCTTATACCAACGACTTTGATAACACTTTAATTCCTGGCAAAGATTTGCCTTCTAACCATTCCAGAAAAGCTCCACCAGCAGTTGAAATGTAGCTGAAATCATCAATAAATCCTGATTCATTCAAAGCGCAAACCACATCGCCGCCGCCAGCAACGGAGATTAATTTTCCAGCCTTAGTTTGACCAGCAATAATTTTTGCCAAAGCAGTTGTGCCTTGGTCAAAAGGCTTGATTTCAAAGGCGCCGAGTGGACCATTCCAAACGACGGTTTTTAGATTTTCAATTTTTACTGCTAAATCTTGAATGGTTTTTTGTCCAACATCGGCTATAATGTCGTCGTCTTGAACATCATCAATATCAACACTTTGAATTGCCGTACCATTTTCTAATTTTTTGCAAACCACCACATCTTTTGGTAAAATAATTTGGCAATTATTTTTTTGAGCATTAGCTAAAATTTCTATTGCCAAATCTTTTAAATCCTTCTCAAACAAGGATTTGCCAACATTATTTCCTATTGCATAAAGAAAAGTATTCGCCATTCCGCCGGCAATAAAAATTGCATCTGCTTTGGTAATTAAAGCGTTTAACAAATCAATTTTGGTTGAAACTTTAGAGCCGCCAACAATTGCCATCATTGGTTTTTGAGGTTTGGCAACCAAATTTTCTAAATTGTCAATTTCACTTTCTAAAAGCAAACCAGCGCAAGATTTTAGAATTTCTGCCACACCAACAATTGAAGCGTGAGCTCGGTGTGAGCAAGAGAAGGCGTCATTAACATATAAATTTCCTAGACTCGCTAAACTTCTCGCAAACTCTGGATCATTTTTAGTTTCGCCTTTATAAAATCTTAAATTTTCTAGCAAAATAACCTCACCATAATTTGTTGCTGCAACTGCTTTTTGTGTTTCTTCTCCGATACAATCATCAACAAATTTTATTTTCTGTCCGAGCAATTCTTCAATTCTTACCACCAATTGCTCAAGCGACATTTCAGGAACTTTTTTTCCTTCCGGACGATCAAAGTGGGAAATTAAAATTACTTTGGCTTGGTTTTTGATGAGATATTTAATGGTTGGAATCACTGCCTTAATTCTGGTGTCGTCAGTGATAAATCTTTTTTCCATCGGCACATTTATATCAATACGAAGTAAAACATTTTTATTGGTAACGATACAATCTTTTAAGCGATTCATGGCAAATGTGATTAAGGTTTTTAATTTTAAAGCGGCGGATAATAACAAAAAACTATCCTAGAAAACAATAGAAATTGAATTTTTAAATCCAATCAAGATAATCACCGCACAATTAACCAATTTATCATTAGTGCACCTCTAAAAATTCTAATTTTTAGAGGTGCCCATTAACTATTAAATTTATGTCTATTATCGGTATTGAACAAATCTTAAAAAGCATTCCTCATCGCTACCCACTTCTTCTTGTCGATAAAATTATTGCGATGGAAGAAAATAAAAGCATCGTTGGAATTAAGAATGTTACTTTTAATGAACCACACTTTGCTGGGCATTTTCCTGATCGACCAATAATGCCGGGCGTTCTAATCATTGAAGCAATGGCACAAACTGCTAGCGTTATGGTGATGAATTCTGGCGGAAGAACCTTATCTGAAAGCTTGGTTTATTTTATGTCGATTGATAATGCTAAATTTAGAAAGCCAGTAATTCCTGGTGATGTTTTAGAATTGCATATTGAGGTTTTACAAAATCGTGGCGCAACTTGGAAAATGTCTGGTATCGCAAAAGTAGAGGGTTTAAAGGTTGCAGAAGCGGTTTTTTCAGCAATGATTATTGATAAAGAAAAACAAAATAGTGGGAAATAATGTCAAAGGAAATTAACCTTAAAATTCATCCAACCGCTATAATTGAAGATGGTGCTAAAATTGGTGATAATGTTACTATCGGCGCTTATTCAGTGATTGGTAAAGATGTTGTCATTGGTAATGGCACAATTATCAAATCACATGTTGTGATTGAGGGCATCACGCAGATTGGTCAAAACAACACCATCTTTCAATTCGCCTCAATTGGCAATACTCCGCAAGATTTAAAATTTGAAGGCGAACTATCCAAAACCGTCATTGGCAATAACAATCATATCCGCGAATTTGTCACCATTCACGCCGGAACCAAAGGTGGCATTATGGAAACTAGAATTGGCAATAATAATTTACTAATGGCTTATTGCCACATTGCTCACGATGTTGTTTTGGGAAATAATATTGTGTTGGCAAATAATGCAACTTTAGCAGGTCATGTGATCATTGAAGATAATGTGGTTATCGGCGGTCTTTCTGCTATTCATCAATTTGTTAGAATTGGCAAAGGCGCAATGATTGGTGGAATGTCTGGAGTGGAGAGCGATGTTATTCCTTATGGCGCGGTGATGGGTGAACGCTCAAATTTGGCGGGTTTAAATTTGGTTGGATTAAAAAGACAAAATTTGGAAAAAGTTGAAATTAATATGCTGCGGGCTTTTTATAAAAAATTATTTGATAAGAATGAACAAAGTTTTGGTGAAAAAGTTGATTCTTTGAGAGTTGAATATCAAGGCAGTGCTTTGGTTGGTGATGTTGTTAAATTCTTAAAGTCAGAAACTTCTCGGGCTTTTTGTCATCCTAAGAAACTGTAAAATAAATTAAAAAACTTTAAAATATCAAAGCAAGATGACGCTTAAATCGTTTAAGTTATTATTTCACAGTTCCTAAATACTAGTCCGCGTTTGCTTCTCTACAGCGTGATTATTCAAGCCTATTTAAAATCAAAAAATTATGAGAGAAATTTGCCTAGATACTGAAACAACTGGTCTTGATCCCAAAGATGGTCATCGCATTATTGAAATTGGTTGCGTAGAAATTATCAATAAAGTTCGCACTGGAAAAACTTTTCATACTTACATTAATCCTGAACGAGACATTCCTGCTGAAGCCTTCCGCATTCACGGCATTGCCACCGAGTTTTTAACAGATAAACCAAAATTTCCTGCCATTGTTAAAGACCTCATCACCTTCATCGGCGATAGCAAATTGGTGATTCACAATGCCAGCTTTGATATGAAATTTATCAACCACCATTTGCGCAGCTGTAACTTAGAAATTATTGAGCGCAGCAATGTGATTGATTCGCTGGAAATTGCCCGCAGCAAATTTCCTGGTGCCGGAAACTCTCTTGATGCTTTGTGCAAAAGATTTGGTGTTGATTTATCTCGAAGAGTAAAACACGGAGCCTTACTCGATGCAGAATTGCTTGCTGATATTTATATTGAATTGATGGGTGGCAATCAAATTACGATGTTTGAAACTCTGCACCATAAAAAATCTTCCCATGAAGAAAATAAAAACTCTTTAAATCTAAACTCTTTTCCCAAACGCGAATTTCCTCTTCAAGAAGAAGATTTGAAAGCTCACAAAGAATTTATCCTCAAAAATTTTAAAGAGAATTTGTGGGGATATTAATCTTTCCTCAAAAAATATTTTGAATTGTATAGTTTAGGAACCCCTGAACAACTAAAACGATGTTTTAGAAAAATTGATCTTTCTGGTCTTTTTTGGCATAAATTCCATTATTTTTAGTGAAATATGGAAATATTCCACCAAAAAGTAAGTAATGAAATTTCTACTCAAAAAATCCTCAGAAATATCAATTTTTAGTTATTCAGAGGTTCCTTTAAAATAAAAACTGGTATAATTGATAAAAGCTTCAAGTATAAAATTCCTCAAACATTAGACAAGTTCACTGATCTATAAAACTCAACATTTAACGATCAAGCTCTCTAGATAGAATATTGCCAACTAATACGGAAAAATTCTGCATTTCATCGGCAAATTTATT
>CAMDOL010000070.1 GCA_945903615.1 Rickettsia typhi
CACAAAATATGTCTAAATCATCCTCTCTTGGATTTCCAAGAATTGGTGCTTTTCGTGAGCTAAAAAAAGCTGTGGAAAGCTATTGGAAAAATGCTATTTCCAAAGAAGAGCTTTTAAAAGAAGCTGCTATTATTAGAAAAAATAATTGGCTTTTACAAAAATCCGCTGGAATTGATTTTATTCCCAGCAACGATTTTGCTTTTTATGATAATATATTAGGTTTAATTGCTGCAACTGGCGCTGTTCCTGATCGTTTCAAATTTTCTGGCGATATTGTTGATTTGGATTTGTATTTTGCGATGGCTAGGGGTGCTCAAAAAGATGGGCTTGATGTTGTAGCGATGGAAATGACTAAATGGTTCGACACCAATTACCATTATATCGTTCCTGAATTTAGCAAAAATCAAAAATTCAAATTTGCCTGCAAAAAAATTGTTAATGATTATTTGGAAGCAAAAGCACTTAATATTGAAACTAGGCCAGTTCTGGTTGGTCCACTTACATTCTTGTTGATTGGAAAGATGGTTGATGCCAAAGGGGATAACGCTAATGTTTTAGATTTATTGCCAAACTTACTTGCTGTTTATAAAGAAATTTTTGCTGCTTTGAATGTTGCTGGAGTTAAAGATTTGCAAATTGATGAGCCTTGCCTTGCGACTGATTTATCAGCTGAAGCCTTGAACGCTTACACTCACGCTTATAAGGAAATAAATTCTTTTGCTGGCAATATCAAACTTCACTTAACTACCTATTTTGATAGTTTGGGCAGCAATATTGATACTGCTTTTGCCTTAAACACTGCATCAGTTCATATTGATTTGGTGCGTGCACCAGAGCAATTAGACCAAGCTTTGCTGGCAATTGGTGCCAATCAAACTTTATCACTCGGTTTGGTTGATGGCAGAAATATTTGGATTAATGATCTGGAAAATTCTATCGCTGTTGCTAAAAAAGCGATTGCTAAATTGGGACAAGAAAGAGTTATTATTTCTTCTTCTTGCAGCTTACTTCACAGTCCAGTTGATTTAAATTCTGAGCTAAAATTAGATTCAGAAATTAAAAGCTGGCTGGCGTTTGCTACTCAAAAATTGGCTGAAATTAATGCGATTGCTAAGGCTGCTTGCGGCAATGAAGCTGTAGTTCAAGAACTTCTTGATGCTAATAAAAAAGCTAACGCCTTAAGAAAAACTTCAACCAAAATTCACGACCAAGCTGTAAAAGCAAGGGTTGCGTCTACTAAAGAATCGGATATGAATCGTCATAGCGATTTTTCTACTCGTAAAAAAATTCAGACCAATCAAATAAACCTACCAATTTTGCCAACCACAACAATTGGTTCGTTCCCACAAACTAAAGAAGTAAGAAAATATCGCGCTGATTTTAAGGCTGATAAAATTACTGCTGAGGAATATACAAAATTCTTGCGGGAAGAAACCACTCGTTGCATTCGTTTTCAAGAAGAGATTGATTTGGATGTTTTGGTTCATGGTGAGTTTGAAAGAAATGATATGGTCGAATATTTTGGTGAGCAGTTGAGTGGTTTTGCTTTTACTGAGTTTGGTTGGGTGCAAAGCTATGGCTCACGCTGTGTAAAACCGCCAATTATTTTTGGTGATGTATCTCGTCCAAAGCCAATGACTGTTGAATGGGCGGTTTATGCGCAATCTCAGACTAAAAGAATAATGAAGGGAATGCTCACCGGTCCAATCACTATTTTGCAATGGTCATTCGTGAGAAACGATCAGCCAAGAAAAGAAACCGCTTTGCAAATCGCCTTTGCAATTCGTGATGAAGTTTGTGATCTTGAAAAAGCTGGAATCAAAATTATCCAAATTGATGAAGCCGCTTTGCGAGAAGGTTTGCCGATTAGAAAAGCGAACTGGGCAACTTATTTGAAATGGGCGGTTGAAGCTTTCAGAATCAGCGCTAGCGGCGTTTCTGATCGCACTCAAATTCACACCCATATGTGCTATTCTGAGTTCAATGATATCATCGCCGATATCGCTCATATGGATGCGGATGTAATTTCCATTGAAACTTCCAGATCAAATATGGAATTGCTAAATGCGTTTGTAACCTTCAAATATCCAAACGAAATCGGGCCCGGTGTTTATGATATTCACAGCCCAAGAGTTCCTGCTACTAAAGAAATGGTGGCGCTTTTGAAAAAAGCTTTAGATGTTTTAAAAGCTGAACAAATTTGGGTGAATCCAGATTGTGGGCTAAAAACCAGAGATTGGGTTGAGACCAAAGAGGCTTTAATTGGTATGGTTGAGGCGGCAAAGTTGCTTAGAAAAGAATTATAGGAAGATAGTCGTTGGTCGTTAGTTTAAGTCGAACTCTTATCAACTAACGACTAATCTATAACATTAACCTTCACTGCCGCCGCAGTTGCAAAAGTTAAAACTGGGATTAGGAAAATTAATAAAGCGCAGAGAAATTTTATCGATACCACAAAATCGCTATTAAAAGCGGAGTTGGCGAAGATAATTATGGGGATTAAAAGTGGAAGAATTAGGATTGTTAAAAGTGAGCTAGTGGCGTTAGCCGATAAGGTTAGGGCGGAACCAAAGCTGACTAAAAAATTAATTATGATTGTGGCAATAGTTGCCACTATTAGTAAATTGATTATTAAACTGCTGTCGAGTTTTAATAACAAAGCGATGATTGGTAAAATAATAATCAGCGGCAAAGAATTTGAAAGCCAGCCGGCAATAGTTTTGGCAAAAACAATCACCTCAAAAACATAACCACTTAAAATTAACTGCTCAAAAGTTCCGTCAATAAAGTCTTTCTGCCATTGATCCGAACTTAGCAAAATCGCAAAAGTTAAACAAACCCAAATAATTGCAATGGCAATTTGCGAATTATAAAGATCAATAGTAATCGCAAAAATGCTGGAGGTGATTAAAAAGAAAATTAGCGGATGAATAATATTGCTGGGAGTTTTTAAATTGACTAATAATTGTTGTTTTATAATGGGCAGAATCATTAATAATTTTGATTGAATTTTTATATGAGCAAAAAAATTATCACCCTTCTATCTTTTTTACTAGCCATAAACTTTGTAGACAATGTTAGAGCTGAAGATTGGGCTGATAAAATTGCTGATACTTTTATGCTTAAATCGGCATTTACTGTTGAATATCAAAGCGTTGGTGTTGATGGCTATGGACAAAATGATCAGTTTAAGCGCGATTCAATTGGGCATCAAATCAAAAATTTTGATGATATTGTTCTGGGCTTCAATTTTCGCGTTCACGAATATTTAGGCTTTAATTTAAATTGGGCAAAAAGTGGCGTTAAAAATAATGGTTTGAATGGTTTTGAGATCAGCAAAAAAGCCTCGCTAAATCTTGAGAATATTAACGCTACTTCAGTTTTATATTTTCCAATTATGGGTGACAATTATTTAGAAGGTTTTGCTGAAATTGGTGTTTCTGATGTGAATAGTGAAATTAAATTTATGCAAACTAGCGGTGATCCAGTTAAAGAAAAATATCACGAAACTGCTTTGCTTTATGGTGCGGGTATTCAATTTATGCCTTATAGCTCTGATATTGCTTTTCGCTTTGGCTTTCAAAAATATCAAACCCACTTAGGTTTGGTTGGTGCCAAAATCCTCGCTTTTCGTGGCGGTATTATTATTCCATTCTAAAATGAAACACTTTCTTTTTACTTCCGAGTCCGTATCCAAAGGTCATCCTGATAAAATCTGTGATCAAATTTCAGATGCGTTGGTTGATGCTTATTTATCGCGTGATCCTTTTTCTAGGTTAGCAATTGAAACTTTTGCTACTACCAACCGCGTGATTATTGGCGGCGAAATTCGTGCGCCAGAAATTTCTAAAAATGATGTCGAAACAATTATCCGTAATGTTGTTAAGGAAATTGGTTATGAGCAGGAGGGCTTTAATTATTCTAATCTTGAAATCACCAATCTAATTCACAAGCAATCCGCCGATATTGCAATTGGCGTTGATGCATCTAGTGGCAAAGATGAAGGCGCTGGAGATCAGGGAATTATGTTTGGTTATGCATCTGACGAAACTGATGTTTTGATGCCAGCCGCCATTCATTATGCGCACCGTATGCTCCACAATATTATGAACGCAATTAAATCTGGAGAGTTAAAAGATTTGGGGCCTGATGCTAAAGGGCAAATCACTTTATATTATGAAAATGAAATTCCTATTAGGGCGGATTCAGTTTTAGTTTCTATTCAACACAAGGAAGGAGTCACTCCAAACCAAATTCGTGAATTAATCCGTCCTTATATTTTGAAAACTTTGCCCAAAGGCTGGATGTGTGATGAAAATAAATTTTTAGTCAACCCAACCGGCAAGTTTGTAATTGGCGGCCCCGATGGGGATGCTGGGCTCACTGGTAGAAAAATTATTGTCGATACTTATGGGGGCTCTGCTCCTCACGGCGGCGGTGCTTTTTCAGGAAAAGATCCAACCAAAGTTGATAGATCCGCAGCTTATATGGCACGATATTTGGCTAAAAATATTGTTGCTGCAGGTTTGGCTAAAAAATGCACGATTCAAATTGCCTATGCGATTGGCATCTCCAAGCCACTTTCACTTTATGTAAATAATCACGGCTTTGCAGATAATGAAGCAAAAATTGTTGAGGTTATAAATAAGCTAGTTGATTTATCGCCACGCGGAATCAGAGAATATCTAAACCTCAACCGCCCAATCTATCAACGCACCGCAGCCTATGGTCACTTTGGTCGCGAGCCTGAAGCGGACGGTGGATTTTCTTGGGAGAAATTAGATTTGGTGGAGCAACTAAAAAAATTAATCTAATGCAAAATTTATTTCTAGTAGCAATTGGAGGAGCTTTTGGTTCTTGTCTTCGCTACCTATTTTTAGAGATGATGGTTTTGTGGGCGCGCGGAAATAATTTTCCAATCGGTGTAGTTTTGGTCAACATTATTGGCTCATTTTTGATAGGAATTTTGCATTTTTTTCTCGTCAACCATTTTGAGTCGCTTTCGCCGCAAACTAGAATATTGCTCGCAACTGGCGTGCTTGGTGGCTTTACAACTTTCTCAGCTTTTTCACTCGATACTTTTCGTCTGATAAATGCATCGCAATATGGACTTGCTTTTGCTTATATTTTTTCCTCAGTAATATTCTCAATTTTGGCAATATTTTTTGGGTTTTATTTATCCAAATTAATTTTTTCCTAAATGCAAAAATTCACCGTTAGTATTGATAATGCAGGCTGCCGGCTTGATAAATTTTTAGCCAAGAGCGGCTGTGGTTTTACTTTGGCGCAAAAATTGCTCAGGCAAAAAGATGTAAAGGTTAATTCTAAGAAAGTTGGTGCCGATCACAGATTAGAGCAGGGCGATGAAGTGCAAATTTTTGGTAACCTACAAACAACTGGTCAAGCACCATCTAAGCCAAAAGTTAACGAAGAAAAAATTAAGCTCATCAAAAAATCAATCATTTATCAAGACGAAAATCTGATTGCCATTGATAAGCCAGCAGGAATTGCTGTGCAAGCAGGCAACGCAAATGATTTTAGTATTGATTTGGCGTTGCCATATTTAAAATTTGATATTGAAGAAACTCCGCGTTTGGTGCATCGCTTGGATCGCGACACTAGTGGCATTTTGCTTTTGGCGCGCAATCGCAAAACTGCAACCTTGCTTACTGATGGATTCAAAAACAAAACCATCAAAAAAACTTATTTGGCTTTGGTAAAAGGCGTTCCACATAAAAGCGAAGATACAATTATAATGCCACTTTTGGAAAAATCTTTTGGAAATATTAAAAAAGTTTTTAAAGATTCTTTAGGCAAAGAAGCGATTACGCATTACAAAATTCTCAAAACTTTTGGCCGAGATCTTGACACTTATTCATTATTAGAATTAAAACCAATTACTGGAAGAATGCATCAAATTCGAGTTCATTGCAAAGAGATTGGTCATCAAATTATCGGTGATGGCAAATATGGCTTTGAGCGTAAAAAAAACAGCAAAGCTATTTTTAGCGAAAAGGGGCTTGAGCGCAGCGAAACCATATCATTTTTATTTGATAAAAACCGACTTTGCTTACATAGTTTTAAAATTGAAATTGCTGATTTTTTTGGAAAAGAATTGTTGATTGAAAGTAAAAAACCAGATTTTATTTTTTAGGCTTGGCGCTTAGATGCTAAGTCCCGCCTTCTTATGGCTTGGATTTACAAGAAAAAATCACTAAAAATATGCCAAAATCTAAGGCAAAATCTAAGGCAAAATCTAAGGCAAAATCTAAGGCAAAATTAATTAAGGAACCTCTGAACAACTAAAAATTGATATTTATGCCAAAAAAGACCAGAAAGATCAATTTTTCTAAAACATTGTTTTAGTTGTTCAGAGGTTACTTAGCTAACAGTGTCTATAATACCATTAAAGCAGACGGTAATTAAAAAAGAATGTTCACAAAATGACTCAAATAAAAATCGCCTCGTGGAATGTGAACTCAATCAATGCTCGTTTGGAAAACTTATTATTTTGGCTGAAAGAAACCAAGCCTGATGTGGTTTTGTTGCAGGAAATTAAATGCGAAGAAAATAATTTTCCGCTGCAACCAATCACTGATTTGGGTTATAATGTCGCAATTTTTGGGCAAAAAAGTTATAATGGTGTGGCGATTCTTTCTAAATTTCCGCTGCAAGATGTAATAAAAAATTTAGACAAAAACGATCCCCAATCCAGATATATCGAGGCTTTAATTTGCGTTCCAGATCAGGCAATAAGAGTTGCTTCAATTTATGTTCCTAATGGCGGTGCAGAATTATTACCAAATCAAAAAGCAAATGAGAGTGATAAATTTTTGTATAAGATGAAGTTTTTTAATCAAATTCACAACCACTTACAAAGCCTTTTAAAGCATAATGAAATTGCGGTCTTTGGCGGTGATTATAATGTGGCGGCAAATGATATTGATGTTTATGATCCAATCAGCTTAAAAAATACCGTTTGTTTTCACCTTGATGAACAAAAAAAATTCCGCCAAATTTTAAATCTAGGTTATTTAGATAGTTTTAGAATCGCTAATCCCAACACACAAAATTTTAGCTGGTGGGATTATCGTGGTAATTGTTGGGCTTATAATAAAGGAATGCGGATTGACTACTTACTCACTTCGCCAAAAGCTACAGATTGTTTAACTTCTGCTTTTATGGATGATAAAATGATGATGGAGAGAACTAAACCCTCAGATCATTGCCCAGTAGTTGTCACCTTAGATTTAAGGAACCTCTGAACAACTAAAACAATGTTTTAGAAAAATTGATCTTTCTGGTCTTTTTTGGCATAAATTCCATTATTTTTGGTGAAATATGGAAATATTCCACCAAAAAGTAAT
>CAMDOL010000071.1 GCA_945903615.1 Rickettsia typhi
AAGAAAATATTTTGGCAAACTCGCTCCCCCTCAACAGGGGGAGCATTTTACCCCCATCGTTTGCCAAAGAAAATATTTTGGCAAACTCGCTCCCCCTCAACAGGGGGAGCATTTTACCCCCATCGTTTGCTGACGCAAACTCGCTCCCCCTAAAAAAGGGGAGCATTACTGAAAATCATCCGCAATTTATGCTTAAAAAATTGTTGGAAAAAATGGAAGTTGCAAGACAAGATGTTGCAAATATTGAGGGCGCAAAACAAAGCGATGAATTTATTATCAACCTATGTTCTTTGGCAATGCTGCCGGCAGAATTTATTTTTGAAAAACAATTAGCGACTAAAAATCAAATTGACTCTCTAACCAAAATTGAAACTGAGAATGAGTTTGATGAAGCAAAAATTATCGCTTTATTGATGCGTCAAGCCCTAGAAACAAAAGGAAAAACCGCCGCTTTGATTAGCAATGACAAAAATTTAATCCAGCTGGTAAAGATAAATTTATCGGCTTGGCAAATTGAAATTGATGATTCAACAAGCTCCAATTTAGCAGAATCTGAATTAGCTAATTATTTATTTTTAATCAGCGAATTTGCCAGCAATGATTTTAGTGCAGTTAATTTATTAGCGGTTTTGAAACATCCGCTCAGCGGCTTTTCAACTGAGCTTTTGAAGGTTTTGGAGATGGAAGTTTTGAGAGATGTGGTAAAATTTTCGAGCTTTGATGATTTGATTTTGAAGATAAAAAATAATGATGAATTGCTGAATTGGACAAAACAAATTGCCAAAATATTTCAACTTTTGATTAGTGAGTTTAAAAAAGATCAAATTGATTTTAGAAAAATAGTTGAGTTGCATTTTGATTGCCTAACACAATTAACTCACTCTTGGTGCCATCCCCGACTTGATCGGGGATTCAGTTCTGTTTCAATAACTTCCCGCATCCCCGATCAAATTGGGGATGAAACGGAGTATTGGAATAATATCGAAGGCAATAGTGAGCTTCTAGAATTTTTCCAAGAAATCTCCACTACCAAAACCAGTTTTACTTTAGAGTCATCAAGCTACAACCGCCTTCTTACCAACCTGCTCAAAAATTATCAATTTAGAAAATCTGGAAAATTCCATCCGCGTCTACACATTTTATCGACAATGGAAGCAAGATTGATGAGCTACGATTTAACCATTGTTTCTGGGCTTGTTGAGGGAGAATTTCCATCTAAATCTAGCGATGATTGGCTGGGAAACAAAATTCGTGCTGAGTTTGGATTATCCTCTGGAGCTAAAAAAATCGGCATTTCGGCATATGATTTTTGCAATTATTTAGGCAATAAAGAAGTGGTTTTGCTTTATCCAAAAAATCAAAATAATGCCCCAACTATCAAATCAAGATTTTTATTGAAGCTAGAAACAGTCTTAAAAATCAATGGCTGGGAAGATTGCTTGAAGGATGGCGAAGAATATTTGCAACTATTAAATTTGGACTCTACAAAACAAATCAACTCTCCAAGAGCCAACCCAAAACCCCAAAAAGAATTGGGGCAAAAACTGCAAAAAATCTCCGCCACCGATATTTCCAAATGGCTACGCAACCCTTATTATATCTATGCCAAACGCATATTGCAGTTAAAGCCTTTAAAGCAAATTGAACAAGACGCATCTTTTGCTGAGTTTGGAAATTTTGTTCATAAAGTTTTGGAAGAGTTTGTGAAAAATTATCCAAAAATTGATTTAGAAAATTTTGGTAAAGAAATTTTTTCTAATTATTTTCCTGATGAGTCCACTCATTTATTGTGGTGGCCACGATTTGAGAATATTGCTAAATGGTTTTTAAAACAGGAAATTGAGCTGAGAAAAAATTTGCAGACCAGTTTTGTTGAGGTAGAGGCGCAGACAATTATTAATGATGTAATTTTGACCACCAAAGTTGATCGCATCAATTTATATCAAGATGGCAGCTATGAAATTATCGATTACAAAACCGGAACTTTGCCAGCGCCCAAAGAAATTAAATCTGGCTTAGAACCACAACTGGCGGTTGAAGCAATTATTCTTACTAAGGGTGTGATTCAAAATTATTCGCAGTTAAAAATTTCTCAAATCAATAATTTGCAATATCAAAATTTGAAAGGCAAAGATCAAAATGAAATTAAAAATTTGAGTGATGTTGATAAATTAATTGCCGCCGCCGATGACGGAATTTTAAGACTTTTAGAAATGTTTAATGATCAAGATTTAGGCCAAAATTTAGGCCAAGATTTGGGATATATTTGTTGCCCGAATATTGATATTTACAAACAGGATGATTATTGGCATCTAGCGAGAATTGGAGAATTATGAACAGATACAAATTAACTATTGAATACAAAGGCACCAACTTTGTCGGCTGGCAAAAACAAGCAGATAATTCAAATTCAATTCAGAAAATTATTGAAAAAGCAATTTTTAGCTTAACTGGACAAATTGTTGATTTGGCTGGCTCAGGAAGAACTGACGCTGGCGTGCATGCGCTGGCGCAAACTGCTCATTTTGATTTAAGCTGTGAAAAAACCGCCACAGAAAATTTTGCCTTTAAAATGCGCGCCGGATTGAATCATTATTTACGCCACAATGACATCACCGCAGATATTGCAATTTTAGATTGCACAGAAGTTGATAAGAATTTTCACAGCCGCTTTGATGCCAATATGCGTCATTATCAATATCAAATTATTTCTCGCCACCCTCACCTCACTTTGTATCGCGATTTGGCTTGGCAAATTACCTATCCGCTAAATATTGATGAAATGTTGAGAGCTTCCAAATATTTGCTCGGAAATCATGATTTTAGCAGCTTTAGAGATTCTGAATGTCAATCCAAAAGCGCCATCAAAACTCTTGATAAAATTGAGATTTTTAAGGAAGGAGAAATAATAAAGATAAATTTTTCAGCTAAATCTTTTTTGCATCACCAAGTTAGAAATATGGTTGGCACTCTTGTTTTGGTGGGTGGGGACAAAATTAAAGCTGAAGATATGAAAACAATTTTAGAGTCTAAAGATCGAAAAAAATCTGGACAAAACGCACCCGCCTGTGGGCTTTATTTTTTGGGAGTTGATTATTAGAGCACCACTAGACAATTATTTTGTTAATTTCCGCCATTAAAACGGTAGAAATTACGGCTGTTTCTCTACTTAAACGCCTTATCCTAATTCGTTAACATTAGCAGGTTTTAATGTTTGAGCATTAGCATTGGTTATTGTTGGTTTGACTTCATTGGTTGGTGTGTTGATTTGTATTATTTGTTCGACTTCATTGGTTTTTTGTTCGACTTCTGGGTTTTTTTGTATTTCTCGTATTTTTCCATCAAACAATTCACTCTTCTTTTGACTATTTTCATAGTTTTGGTTTTTATATATTTGATTTTCGTTGTGCAAACACAAGTTATTGACAATAGTTTTTAATGCATATTCGTTATTAAGATTTATAGAAGGAATAAAATTAACAAACGCACGCTTTGTTCTTTCCCAAAAACTTGGTTTTTTTGTGTATTGGCTAAATTCACCAGCTCCCGATATTTTATTGCAAGTAAAACCTTCTAATTTTTCTGAAAAGTTGTTTTTTCCAATATCAGCAATTTCGTAATGTGGTAAATGTGAGGTATTAGGTATAAATGGGATTAGATTACAGACCTTTGAAGCGAGCTCTTTGGCAGAGTTCCATAATCCTTGTTTTTTCTCCCCAGTAACTTGGTATAAATCACCTTCTTTGTTTTTAAAGCCGATCAATTCATATTTTTTGAAGAACACACCTTTTTCTTGAAAGAACAAAGTGTTGTCGCCTTCTAATTTAATAGCAATTTCACCGCCAGAATTAGTTAATATATTACCATGATTTTTTGAGTCGGTTTTTACTTTGTTAATGTCAAGGTTAAGATCCGGTCCGCCTTTAATTGCTTTATATGCGTTCCATGAGTTCCTTATTATTTTTTGGGCAACCACGGCGCCAGCAGCAGCAATTACAGGCAAAACAGCAGTTGCCGCAACGGCGGAAATACCAGTCCAGCCGGCAATAGCAGCGATAGCAGGTGTAGAAGTAGAGGCTATAGCACCAGCAGCAGAAGCGAAAGCGCCTGAAAAGGTGCTGGAAATAGTGCTGAAAATATTGCTAAAAAATTCGAACATAAGATTATATATTTTAAGATTTAACTGTTTTTTGATTAAAAAATAGGATTTTGCACAACTTAATTTTGAAAATCATATGCAAATTTTTACCGGATTTCAAAATCCTACATTTATATTATTTTGATCACAAGATAATTTTTTAACAAACCTTCATAACCTTCTTTTGCAATAGCTCCAAAAAGATTCTATCCCGTTAATCATGACATTTTCCACGAGCAATTCATTGCGACTGTAAAAAACTTTGTAATTAGCCAGCCAAAAACATATCTAGCTGCCCAACAATCAAGCTCCGATTTGAAACTGGCATATTGAAATTAGAAAATGATTAAAAAAAGACCCAACAACCTAATTTATTTATAATGAAGCCATATCAATTACAAAGCGATATTTAACATCACCTTTGATCATCCGATTATCATGGTTTTGTCGCGCTTTAATAAAGTTAAATAAGGATTAACATCATGATGTCAGGTTTTGCGTCTGAAAATTTCTAGAAAGTCTAATGTTGAATTTGCTGACTTAAGTAGCAGAGGAAAAAGTTTTTTTGCATATGCAATATTTATAAATTACCAACAAAAACCATCGCATAATTAATTTGCACATCATCACTTTTTTTCCATTCATCTTTTAAAAGATTGTAAGAAAAGCCAGTTAATTCAAGAAGTTGCAAATTATTGTTCTGAGCAATCCGATTGATTTTGGATGGTTTTAGAAACTTTTTCCAATCATGTGTGCCGCGCGGCAACCAACGCAGAATATACTCTGCACCAATTATGGCATTCAAATAAGATTTGGCAGTTTTGTTCAAAGTCGCAACAAATAATAATCCATTGGGTTTTAGGCAATCTTTTGCTGCCACAAAAAACTTTTCAACATCAGCAACATGTTCAATGACTTCCATTGCCAAAACCACATCAAATTTTTCATTCGTCTGAGCCAATTCTTCAACATCTTGATTTCGATAGTCAATTTCTAAACCACTTTTCTCAGCATGAATTTTTGCTACCGCAATATTTTTTTCTCCCGCATCAATGCCAACAATATCAGCACCAAGTCGCTTTAAAGGCTCGCAAAGCAAACCTCCACCGCAACCAATATCGAGAATTTTTATATTTTTTAGAGGATTTTGATTTGTTGAATCAAGAGCAAAATGATTAATTAATTTTTCTCTAATGTAAATAATGCGGCATGGATTAAATTTGTGTAAAGGCTTGAATTTGCCAGTTGTTGACCACCATTCATCAGCCATTTTAGTGAATTTGTTTATTTCACTTGTATCAATTGTATTGTTCATAACTTTCTTTTTTATTAATCCAGTCCTCTTCCACTTTTACAAATAAAAATAGATGAACTTTGGTTCCTAAAATTTCACCAATATCTTTGCGCGATTCTTCGCCGATCTGCTTAATCATTGATCCACCTTTACCAAGCACAATCATTTTTTGACTCTCTTTTAACACCACAATAGTTTGCTTAATTTTCACTTGTCCATTGTTTAGATCTTCCCAAGAATCGGTTTTAACATAAAGCGAATAAGGCAGATCTTGGCTGAGTTTTAAAAATAATTTTTCGCGAGTAATTTCAGCAGCGACAAATTTCATTGGCGCGTCAGTGATTTCGTCATCATTAAATTGCCATGGTGCAGCTCCAGCAGTTTCAATTAAATACTTTTTCAACGGGGCAACGCCATCACCAGTTGTGGCTGAAATTAAAAATATCTGTTCAAAGCCTCGACTAGCAAGCTCAGCTATCATTCCCAAAACTTTTTCTTTTTGAATTGAATCGACTTTATTAATAACAATTATCGGTTTGATTTTATGAAATTCTAAATCTTTGAGAATCTGTTCGTTATTATCGCCCAAACCTTTATTGGCATCAATCAACAAACAAACAAAATCTGCTTCTTTAATCGCCTGCCAAGCCGCGCGCACAATAGCACGCTCTAGTGGGCGCGTAGTTTTTGGAATAAACACTCCCGGGGTATCAAGAAAAACAATTTGGGTTTCACCCTCCACCATTATCGCTTTAATAGTGTTGCGCGTGGTTTGAACTTTGGGCGAAACGATAGAAATTTTTTGCCCAACTAAAAAATTAGCTAAAGTTGATTTACCAGCATTTGGTGCGCCAATTAAGGCAATTTGGGCGAATTTTTGTTTTTTATTTGGCATTCATTTTAGTTAAAACTTTGATATTATATCAAATCCCATCTTAAATTCGTCTTTAAGCTTCGTCTTTTTACTCATAATTTTTCACAATGTCCCATTAATAGGTTATTAGTATAATAAAGGTTTTGTTTGTAAAGTAGTGATTTTAAAAAATTATTCTTCTAATGGCAATTCTAATTGCTGATTTCTAGCGGGAAATGCCCTCGCAAAATTTCTTTCCAATTGAATCTTGTTATCTGCCGCACTTCCAACGCCAATGAATTTCCATATATGTTTTCTTAGCGCAGGAAGACCAACCTCTTCTTTTAGAAATTGAAAATATTTAGTTCTTCTATATTTCTTTCCTGTCTTTGAAATAATCACAGGATTCTTTTCTTGCAACATTTTTAAAATAGCGCCATTGCTGTCAGCTAATGGATAATAGATATATTTATTGATTAACTTACTAAAAAATAAAGGGTGATTTTTACCTTTCACTTTTTTTATTCCGTATATCTTATAAAAAACATCTACTAATTCCTCTGGAAATTCTTTTTCCCATTCCCTAGCTTCTTCTGCGATGAATTGTTTAAAAAGATCAATATATTCATTCTTCTTTTTGTCTTTAATGTAGCCTGTAGCTTCGTCAACTAAAGCAGTAATTCCTATTCTAGCTAAAGAACGAATCAAAATATCGGCTTTTTTAGCTGGTTCAATTTGATTTTCTTTTAAAACTCCCGCATCTCTTGCCTTTAACCAAACATCACAAATTTCTGGCAATAAAGTTGCATTTATTCCAACAACTTCCTCTCCACTTTTATTTATGTATTTAATTGGCGCTAATAATTTTTCCTTCAATGAGCCTGATATATAAGGCTCTAGGTATTTTGCAGAAACATATTCTGGCAAAATCGGCGCTAATTCTTGTGAGTCCTTCTTTTTTTGCCAATAAGCTCCCCCACCCTTTCTACCAATTGCGGTTGCGACACTTCTTTCTATTAAAACCCTT
>CAMDOL010000072.1 GCA_945903615.1 Rickettsia typhi
TCTTCAGAAAATCTCTCAATCAAATTATAGGCTTTTGAAAGGCAAGTTCCGCCTTTAAATACAATCTTTCCTTCCAGTTCTTTGAGTGAAAATAACTTATCTAAAACCCAGCAAACCCAAATATCTTTTTCTACCACATCAAATCTTAGTCCAAGATCAAATGAGGCTTTCTGAATAATATTTTTCCTTTCCTCTCGTGAGAATTTTATGAATTTATCCATCACGCCGCCACTATTTTTGGGATAAAATCGCAGATCCAGCCAGAGACCCCAGAAGACATTTTTTGTAAAGATTTTTTGTCGCTGTCATTTAGATATTTACTACATTTTTTTATTACAAAATCATCAACTTTATTTTTTCCGATGTAGTTTAAAGCATTCAAAACCATTACTACAATAGATGGAGTGTTCGGAGTCGGATTAATTTTGGTGTGTTTAAATTGTATGGAATTTTTGCCGATTCGTTTGGTGATAGATTTTCCGTGTGTCCAATAAATATTTTGCGCAGGCACTTGATTGGAAAGTCCAAGCATATTGGCAGAAGCCGCGCCAGATGGATAAATTACAATTCCCGCATTATCAGCAATGGCTTTAGCAACCGCATTCATATCAGGAGGTACAATTCCAACATTTTGTTGGATTGTGGGAAAATAGTAAACCCCACGCGCAAGCCGAATAATTGTTTGATTATCAACCAATCTGGAAAGGTTTTTATCTATGGTATTTCTTGAGCCAAGATCATGGAAGTCTTTAGCGCAGAATACCCAGCCTCTTTTTTTAGATTTTATTTTGTTTAAAATTTTATCATTGATCATAGATTAGGCAAAAGTCTTTGTGTTTATTTTGTCAGAAAATACAATATATATTTCTGACAATCAAGCCACATATTCCAAGAAAAATTATTGTAGCTTTTCTCTCAGACACTGTTAGCTAATTAATTTTGCCTTAGATTTTGGCATATTTTTAGTGATTTTTTCTTAAACTTTTTTTGCAATATCGGGAATATTTTAAAAAAATTCAAGAATAAGAGCAAAAATAGGGCGAAATATAAGATAAAATTAATTAGCTAACAGTGTCCAAATGCAAAAGCATATCTTCAACCATTCTTGCCAAATCATATTCTGGTTTCCAATTCCACTCAGCTCTGGAGGCGGAATCATCAATTGACTGCGGCCAAGAATTGGCGATGTTCTGGCGAAAATCTGGCTTATATTCAATCTCAAATTCAGGAATATGTTTTTTAATTTCAGCGGCAATTTGCCCGCAAGAAAAACTGATCGCCGCAAAGTTGAAATTGCAGTGATGCTTTAGAGTTTTGAAGTCTGCATCCGCCAAATCTATCGTTCCGCGAATTGCGTCAGGCATATACATCATTGGCAAAATCGTATCTTCTGCCAAAAAGCAGGTATATTTTTTATGCTTTATTGCTTCATAAAAAATCTCCACAGCGTAGTCCGTGGTTCCGCCGCCCGGAAGGGTTTTGTAGCTAATCAGCCCCGGATATCTGATACCACGAACATCAACACCAAATTTGGCGACATAATATTCACAAAGAAGCTCGCCAGCGGCTTTAGTGAGCCCATACATTGTTTTGGGCAAAATGATTGTTTCTTGCGGAGTATTTTGACGAGGGGTTTCAGGGCCAAAAACCGCGATTGAACTTGGGCAAATAATTTGTTTTAAATTCATTTCGCGAGCAACTTCCAAAACATTATAAAGCCCGTTCATATTCACATCCCAACATAGATTTGGATTTTTCTCACCAACCGCAGAAAGGATCGCCGCCAAGTGATAAATCACTCCAATATTGTGTTTTTTAACAACATTCTCCAAACCTCTTTTATCAAGCACATCCAAAATTTCAAATGGATAAAATTCTTCAACATTCGCCGGCGCACGCAAATCAGAAGCCACCACATTTTGCTGACCAAATTTTTCTCTCAAAGCCAAAACCAGCTCTGAACCGATTTGCCCAATTGCTCCGGTTACTAAAATTTTTTTAGCCATTTTTAATTATTAATTTATTTGATAGGTAATCGATTTTAAATATTCACTTTCCAGCAAAACTGGGTGCATCGGATGATCAAAGCCAGCACCAAAAATTCTAACAATTTTGGCACTCTTTCCCGCTTTATCAATACCCTCTGCTGTTGATCTAATTAAATCTTGCAAACCAGCATTATGAGAGCAAGAAGCGATAAATAAATAGCCATTTTTGGCAACTAATTTAGCGCCAAGTTTGGCTAGTTTTTCATAACCTTTAATTCCCGTAAAAAAATCTTTTTTGGATTTTATAAAAGCTGGTGGGTCAAGCACTACCACCTGAAATTTTTTGCCAACTTTAATTAAATTTTCTAATTCATCAAAAACTTTGCCATTGATAAATTTACAACTTTCAATGTTCAAATTGCTAAGTTCAATATTATTGTGAACATTTTTAATTGCCAAATCTGATGAATCAATGAAAGTAACTGAATTGGCTCCTGCCGCTGCAGCATTGATTCCAAAGCCACCATTATAACAATAAGCATCTAAAACATCTTTTTCCTTTACCAAGGAAGCCACAAATTTACGATTCTCTCTTTGATCAAAAAACCAACCAGTTTTTTGACCATTAATTGGATCAAAATTAAATTTTAAATTATTTTCTACCAAGATATTTTCTGCTGGCAATTCTCCTTGCAAAACTTTTACATATTCTTGCAAACCTTCCAATTTTCTAACATTAATATCATTTCTCAAAACTAAAATTGGCGCGCCAAAAACCTGATTCAAAGCGGCAATCAAAATCTCCAATAAATTTTCCATTCCCGCAGTTGCAATTTGCAAAACCAAAAGATTATCAAAACGGTCAATGATCAATCCCGCCAAGCCATCAGCTTCAGAATGAATTAAACGATAAAATGGTTCATCAAAAAAATCTTGTCTTAATTTAAGGGCTGATTCGATTTTTTTAATAAAAAATTCTTGATTGATTTCCTGATTTTCTTTTTTAGTTAAAATGCGCGCAGCAATAAGTGAGTGACGATTATAATAACCAATGCCTAAAAAATTATCAAAGGCGTTGACAATTTTAACCAATGAGCCTGAAGCCATTTCAGCAAGTTGTGGAGAGGTTTCAATCTCATTAGAATAAACCCACGGATGACCAAAATTAACTTTGCGATCTTGTCCTTTTTTTAGTTTTATTATTTGCATAAATTTCAAATTATTGTTCATCCTTCCAACCCACTTTCCTTAGAAAATCTTCATAGCCACCTTCAAAAACAAAAGTTTTATCATCATCAAATACGATCAATTTATTGGCAACTTCTTTTAAAAAATATTCACTATGCGTCACCATTACCACCGCTCCGTCAAAGTTTTTAATCGCGCCAAGCAAAGATTCGCAGGAGTCTAAATCCAAGTGATTGGTAGGCTCGTCAAGCAATAATAAATTTGATGGTTTGAGCAAAATTTTTCCCAGCATCACGCGGCTTTTTTCACCACCAGAAAGAACTTCAATTTTTTTATTCGACAAAGTTCCCGAAAACATCATATTGCCAGCAACACGGCGCACTGTGGTTTGGTTGGCAGTTGGCGCAGCATTTTGCATTTCTTCGTAGATGCTTAAACTTGGATTCAAACGATCAATATTCATCTGCCCAAAATAACCAATTTCAGTTTTATTGTTACATCTAGAATTTCCCTCCAAAGGAGTTAAATCGCCCGTAATCAGTTTGAGCAAAGTTGATTTACCTTTACCATTTTTTCCAATGATACAAATTTTATCTTCAGCACAAACGCGAAAAGTTAATTTTTTGATTAAAGTTTCATGACCTTCATAACCAAAAGTTATTCCCCCAACCTCAACCAGAGCGTCTTTGCTGCCATAAGGCATACAATTAAATTCAAAATCTAATGTGGCGATATGTTCGAGCTTTTCTTTTTTATCTTGCTTTTCAAGCATTTTCATTTTTGACTGCGCACGCGAAGCCATGCTGGCTTTAGCTTTAAAGCGATCAATCCATTCTTGAGTTTTTTCGCGTTGCTTTTCTTCGTTAATTCTCGTTTTTTCATACATCTCTTCTTCGAGCGCAATTTTTTCACGCAGACCTTTGGTGGTTCCGGGAGTTTTTTTGAAATTGCCACGGTGAATGTTGAGCGTATGGGTAATTACACTATCCATAAAATCACGATCATGGGTAATTAAAATCAGCTCATTTTCCCATTCTTGCAAAAATCTTTTCAGCCAACGCACTGAATGAATATCTAGATAGTTCGTAGGCTCATCGAGCAATAACATATTTGGTTCGTCAAGCAATAATTTTGCCAAATTTATTTTCACCTGATAACCACCCGAAAATTCGGATGGATTTTTAAGCATATCTTCCGGAGAAAAACCAAGACCAGTTAAAATTTCTTCACCTTTCCAACCTTCATATTCGCGGTCTTCAGGCAGAACGCTACAAACTTCCTCAACAACCGATGGATAATGAAATTTAATATGCTGCTCCAAATGCCCAATTTTATAACCTTTAGGAATTTCCACTTCTCCACTATCGGGCTCTAATTGCCCAAGTACTAATTTTAAAAATGTACTTTTGCCACTACCGTTGCGCCCAATAAATCCAACTTTTTCACCGCGGTTGATAATAAAGTTAACATCTTCAAAAAGTTGATATCCGGCGAATGAAATTGAAAGGTCTTTTATTTTTATCATTTTAGTTTTTAGCCTTAGAGTTAATTAACGATTATTTGGTTTGGTTGGTTTTTTGCCACCTTGACCACCTTTGTTACCAGCAAATTTGCCACCAGAATTATTACGATCCTTAGAAAAAGCACGACCGATTCTGCCTTCGCCACCTGACTGGCTTCTGCCCTCGCCTCTTGGTTTTGAATCAAAACTGCGAGTTTTATTTTCACCAAAAGCTGGTCTAGCAGAACGCTCATCAAATCTTGGTTTTGGTCTATCACCACCAAATCCGCCCGGTTTTCTATCACCAAAATCGCGTCTTGGTGACCGAGCAGAATTATTTGGAGAATTATCATCAGAAGTAAATTTGCTTCTACGATCTTTAGAATCATATGAATTAGTGCGGCGGTCATCGCCAAATTTTGGTCGAGCAGAAGCTTCGCCAGAAAATCTTGATGGACGCTTATCGTCAAATCTTCTTTCCGAATTATCTCTAAAACTTGATGGACGCTTATCGTCAAATCTTCTTTCCGAATTATCTCTAAAAGCTGGACGATCAGAAGTTCTGCCCCCACCCAGTCCGCTTGGTTTTTTATCACCAAAATCACGCCTTGGTCTCTCAGAATTTTCACCAGAGGCAGCACCAAATCTTGGTGCTCTATTTTCACCAGAGAATGAAGATGGGCGACGATCATCAGAGAATCTTGGCTTGAAAGCTCTAGAATCACCACCACCAAATCTTGGTCGTGAAGCCCCAGCTTCGCCATCACGAGCAGGACGATCATTATTAAATTTACTAGGGGGAGAATTTTCTCTAAAATCAGTGCGTGGTTTGCGTTCTTCGCCAAATCCAGATTTTTTATCATCAGAAAATCTTGGCTTAGCAGGACGACGCTCATCGCCATCTTTCCACCTTCTAGTTTCAGCAAAATAAGAAGGTTTCCGTTCGCCAGCAAAAGCAGGTTTTGGCGTGCTGCGATAACCACTTTTTGGACGCTCTTTGGCTGGCAGTGCACTCTTCGCTGCTGCAGTTGCCTTCACTCCGTGAAATGGATGAGCTTCATCAACTGGCAATTTCATTTTGATGACTTTTTCAATATCTTTTAATAAACCAGTTTCAGTGTGATCACAAAAAGAAATAGCAATTCCATCTCTTCCAGCTCGGGCAGTTCTGCCAATTCTGTGCACATAACTTTCCGGATGATTAGGAATGTCATAATTGATCACATGAGTAATGCCGGCAACATCAATGCCGCGTGCAGCAATATCAGTTGCAACCAACACTTTAATTTTGCCTTGACGAAAACCATCCAATGCTTTTTCACGCGCTGATTGCGATTTGTTACCATGAATTGCAGAAACTTTAATATTTTGTTTTTCTAAAAATTCAACGATGCGATTGGCGTTGTGCTTAGTTTTGGAGAAAACCAAGAACAAACTTTGATCATCTTCATTATCAATAATTGATTTTAGTAAAAGCGGCTTGTTGGCTTTTTCAACCAAATTTACTCTTTGATCAATCTTTTCAACCGTTGTTGATTCAGGAGTTACTTCAACGCGCACTGGGTTATTCAAAATTGAAGCAGCTAAAACCGCAACATCTTTAGGCATTGTTGCAGAGAAAAATAAAGTTTGTCTTTCTTTGGGCAATTTGGCGATGATTTTTTTAACATCGTTGATAAAGCCCATATCAAGCATTCGATCAGCCTCATCGAGAACAAAAATTTCGAGCTGCGAGAATTTTAAATGACCTTGGTTAATCAAATCCAGTAAACGCCCCGGAGTTGCAACCAAAATATCAAAACCTTGTTTAGTAGCTCTGATTTGATTATTCATATTTACCCCACCAAAAATCACTGCTGATCTGAGATGCAAATCGTGACCATATAATTTGATGTTATCTACAATTTGGGAAGCCAGCTCCCTTGTTGGCGTGAGAATCAAAGAACGCACATTATAAGGCTGAACCGATTTTCCGCTTTTAAATAAATTATCCAAAATTGGCAGCGCAAAAGCCGCGGTTTTTCCAGTTCCAGTTTGAGCAATACCAAGCAAATCTTTTCCTTCAAGCAAATGCGGGATCGATTGAATCTGAATTGGTGTTGGCGTGGTATAACCTTTTTTCTCCAAGGCAGTAAGAATTTGGAGGCTTAAGTTTAAATCTTTGAAATTAGACATTATTAAATTTTTTTAAGTGAGAGAAGTTATTATGATTTTCTAACGATACATCTTTAAGAACAGCTTTCCTTGGGATGTGCTTGGATGATTGGCATTTCGCGAATATCGGAGCGAGCACTATAGACTAGACAAATCTTACTGTCATCAAATTCTTTTCTTGACTGGTTATAAGCCACATCTATTTTGAAGAAGTTGATTTTAAAACAAATTAAAGGAACCTCTGAACAACCAAAACAATGTTTTAGAAAAATTGATCTTTCTGGTCTTTTTTGGCATAAATTCCATTATTTTTGGTGAAATATGGAAATATTCCACCAAAAAGTAATGAAATTTCTACTCAAAAAATCCTCAGAAATATCAA
>CAMDOL010000073.1 GCA_945903615.1 Rickettsia typhi
AGTAGACCCGCCAAATAGTATAACTACATTCCGAGCTGAACCACCATCTGGAATTATATTATCAAATGCCCAAGCACCGTTTTTACTTTTTGAAGCAGGAAGATTAACTCCACCAGTTAGAGCGGGAGTGAACGGAGTTTCTGTTTTAATGTTGGCAGCGGCGGGAGTGAAAGAATCGCTAACGAAGTTATCGTTTTTAAGCACTTGCCAAGCGAGGTTACCTTCCATTCTGAAATTCGTCGTAGCAGGAGAAACAAAAGAAATTAGCCCGTCACCATTACCAAAAGCATTGTCTGGGTTAGTGTCTCCGATGGTAGTTGCAAGATCACCAGGTAAACCAGAATATTTTGCAAAAAAGCTATTAACTGCGGTTTGATAACCTCTGGCTTCAGAAGCGATGCCACGAAGCTCAGCGTTTTTGATCAAGCTGGCACCACCAGTAACACCAGCAACTAACAAGCCAATGATGATAAGGACGATGGACAATTCGATTAGTGAAAATGCCTTTCTTTTTTTGTTTGTGAAAGTTTTTTTGTTCATAATTTAGAAAAATTAGGGTTATTAAAATAATAATAAAGATAATCCGATAAATTTGTTTTGAATAATTAAAGTAGAGAATAATTTAAGTCAATAAATATTTTGTAGGATATATGTTTATGATACAATAAAGGGCACCTCTAAAAATTCTAATTTTTTCAAGGTGTCATAAAGGAATTATTTAAAAAATATTTCTAGTATTTCGTAAGCAACTATTCCACCCGGAGTTTTAATTTCAACCTCATCACCAATCTTTTTCCCCATCAATGCCTGAGCCACTGGAGAAGTGTTTGAAATTAATCCAGCATCAATATCGGCCTCATATTCACTGACAATTTTATAGATGACTTTTTTCTCATTTTCAGAATTTTCTAATTTTACTGTTGCACCAAATCGAACCATATCTCCTGATAAAGACGCAATATCAACCAATTCTGCACGCGCTAATTTATCTTCAAAATTAGCAATCATTGCTTCAATCATACTTTGTTTTTCCCGAGAGCTGTGATATTCAGCATTTTCTTTTAAATCACCGAGTTCTCTGGCGGTTGCAACGGCGATGATTATATTGGGACGCTGAACATTTTTCAAATTTTCAATTTCAGCCTTTAATTTATTATAACCTTCTTTGGTGATTAAAAATTTTTCTGACATAAGTTTTGGTTATTTTATTAATAACGATAATCATCGGTTTTAAAAGGCCCAGCAATATTCACGCCGATATATTTTGCTTGCTCTTCATTTAATTTACTTAGCTTCACGCCTAATTTTTCAAGGTGCAATCTTGCCACTTTTTCATCCAAAGATTTTGGCAAAATATAAACTTGATGAGAATATTTTTGATAATTTTGCCAAAGCTCAATTTGAGCCATAACTTGATTTGTAAAGCTTGCTGACATTACAAAAGCACTGTGTCCAGTTGCACAACCCAAATTTAATAACCTGCCTTCAGCAAGTAGAATAATTTTTTTACCCACCTTGCCATTGTCACCCGGAAATTCAATTTCATCAACTTGTGGTTTGATGTTATTCCACTTCATATTACGCAGAGCTTCAACCTGAATTTCATTATCAAAATGCCCAATATTGCCAACGATTGCGTAGTTTTTCATCGCGCGCAAATGATCGATATTGATTACATCTTTATTGCCAGTTGTAGTGATAAAAATATCTCCAATAGGGGCCACATCTTCCATCGGCAAAACATTAAATCCTGACATTGCCGCTTGCAGGGCGCAAATTGGATCAATTTCAGTGACAGTAACTTTTGCACCTTGTGATTTGAATGCTTCCGCACAACCTTTGCCAACATTTCCATAGCCAGCAATGACCACATTTTTACCAGCAATCATAACATCAGTTGCGCGTTTAACGCCATCAATCACGCTTTCACGGCAACCGTATAAATTGTCGAATTTAGATTTTGTAACAGAATCATTGACATTGATTGCGGGGATTTTAAGTTTGCCAGCTTCGGCCATTTGGTTCAAGCGCAGCACGCCCGTTGTGGTTTCCTCGGAAACGCCTTTCACATTTTTCAGAAGTTCAGGGTAATCGTTGTGCATCATTAAAGTTAAATCTCCTCCATCATCCAAAATCATATTTGCTTGCCAATCTTTGTTGCCAATAATGGTTTGGCGAATACACCAATCATATTCTTCTTCGGTTTCACCCTTCCAAGCAAAAACTGGAATCCCAGCTTTAGCTATTGCAGCCGCCGCCGCATCATTGGTAGAAAAAATATTACAAGAACTCCAGCGAACCTGAGCCCCCAGATGAATTAGGGTCTCAATCAAAACTGCGGTTTCAATTGTCATATGTAGACAACCTAGAATTTTTGCACCTTTCAGTGGTTGAGAGGATCCAAATTCTTGACGCAAAGACATTAATCCCGGCATTTCATTCTCAGCTAAAACAATTTGTTTTCTACCAGCATCAGCCAAGCTGATGTCTTTTACTTTATAGTCAATGAACATAAATATGAGGTTAAATTTTAGAACGGATAAAAAATTAGCAACAAGAATGGTAGTATCAAAGAAAAACCCAGTCCATTATTGGCTTGCTTAAGTGATTTGCCAAAAATAATTAGCAAAATTAAAATCAGGCAGATTGATAAAAAATAGAGCAAAAACATAATTGGGCTTAGAGTAATTGCGGTGATAATGATAAATTTTGCATAACCCAAAGATTGTTTTTCGCTTTGCAGAAAGCTGTTAAATTTTTTGTGAAAAAGTTGATAAAAAATAGTTGCAAAAACCACGCCAATTGCTGCTGAAAAAATAGCGTCGATGATTCCATTATCAAGCAAAACTCGATTTACTAAACCAGCAATTAAAATCACATTTAGAGCCTGATTTGGGAAAATTTTACTACTATAATCGGTAGCCACAAGCACCACGCAGGCAGCGCAGATTGAAGCAAAAATAATGAATGATTCACTAAAAGAAAATTGTGTATAACAAATAATAAACAAAGCGGTGGTGGAAAGCTCAATGAATAGATAAGTTTTAGGAATTTTAACCCTACAAGTTGTGCATCTGCCTAGTGTAAAAAACCAATTAAAGATTGGGAATAACTCTTTGGTTCTAATTATTGTGTTGCAGCTTGGACAGCGAGATTTGGGTCCAAAATATCTGCCGAAGCAAGATTCGCCAATTGGCAATCGATAAGCAAACAAGGTTGAATAAGAACCAAAAATTGCTCCAAAAACTCCAGCGGCGATTAATCCCAAATAGTATGTCATTATTTTCCTTGTTGTTTTAAGTAGGCGATAACATTAGCACGATCTTTATCTTTCTTCAAACCAGCAAAACCCATTTTAGTTCCTGGGGCAAAATCTTTGGGTTTGGTTAGCCACAAATTTAAATCTTCAACGCTCCAGCTTCCAGCTTTAGATTGCAAAGCTGCAGAATAATTAAAGCCAGAAATTGAAGCTCTTTTTCTGCCCACTATACCGTAAAGATTTGGCCCAACTTTATTTCCTCCGCCTTGTGCAACGCTGTGGCAAGTGGCACATTTTTTGAAAACTTTTGCTCCCGCATCAATATCGGCATTTTTAACCAGAGTAACAATATCAGTTGCTGCCAGCTTGGCTTTGGAATCTGTTTTAAGCTCTCCAGAATTGCCAGTTTTGACTGCGCCAGCATTATCTGTGGCAACTTTAATTTCAACTTCAAAACCTCTTTTTACCATTTTTTTTGGATTATAAAGTAAGTATGAAATAAAGACTGACAAAGCCAATGCCAAAAGACCAAAACCCAAACTGAGACCAAAATTTTTAGCAGTATTTTTTAACGATGATTTATTGTGCTCAAGGATGGAGAGGAAGTTTTTAATCATTTTTTAATTAAATAATGTTGAAACTGAGCGCTCTTCAGAAACGCTCCTGATTGCCTCACCAAGCAAAGGAGAAATTGGAATCACGCGGATATTTTTAGCTTTTAAAACTTCTTCACCTTGGGAAATACTGTCGGTTATTATTAGGTTAGTAAGGTTAGAATTAGCGATTTTTAAAGCAGCATTGTTGGACAAAACGCCGTGGGTAATATAAGCCGAAACTGACTTGGCACCTTTTTGCAATAAAGCATCGGCAGCGTTGACCAATGTTCCTCCCGAGTCAACAATATCGTCAATCATAATACAATGTTTTCCGGCAACATCACCGATAATGTTCATCACTTCGCTAACTCCTGCTCTTTGTCTTCTTTTGTCAACAATTGCTAATTCTGCACCTAGCTTGCTGGCAACAACTCTGGCACGCACTAAGCCGCCAACATCTGGGGAGACAATCATAAAATCTTTTATTGAGTCTTTGGCAGAAAAATTTTCCTTAATATCGCGAGAAAAAACTGGAGCGGCAAAAAGATTATCCAAAGGAATATCAAAAAAACCTTGAATTTGGCTAGCATGCAAATCTAAAGTTAAAACTCGATCCGCACCAGCTTTGACAATAATATTAGAAACTAATTTGGCAGAAATTGGTGTTCTAGGCCCCACCTTACGATCTTGGCGTGCATAACCAAAATATGGGATCACCGCGGTGATTCTTTTGGCTGAAGCTCTGCGGAGCGCATCAATCATAATCAACAATTCCATAATGTTATCATTAGCGGGAAACGAGGTTGATTGAATCACAAATACATCTTCGCCACGAACATTCTCTTTAATTTCGACAAAAACTTCATTATCAGCAAAGCGTTTGATCTCGGCTTCAACCAAGGAAGAGCCAAGATATTTGGCAATTTCTTGTGCTAATGGCAAATTGCTATTACCGGCGAGAAGTTTCATATTAAGATTTGAAGATTGAGATTGAGATTGAGGAAGAGGCAGAATAACTAAATGTGATAATATTTCAAGAAATAATTCCCAGCTTGGTTGGTGAAAATAAATAAATTGTTTTTTTATCCAGCAGTTAATATCATCCGCTTTTTTAAGGAACCTCTGAACAACTAAAAATTGATATTTCTGAGGATTTTTTGAGTAGAAATCTCATTACTTTTTGGTGGAATATTTCCATATTTCACCAAAAATAATGGAATTTATGCCAAACAAGACCAGAAAGATCAATTTTTCTAAAACATCGTTTTAGTTATTCAGGGGTTCCTTAAGTTTTAGCGCTTACGCAAAACCTACTTAATTTACTGCCAAATTTGCGTAGGCACTGTTAGTTTATAAGGCAAAATTAATTAGCTAACAGTTTTTCAGTCCTAAGTTTTACAAATTTTACAATGAAAATTCCGACTAAAAAAGAACTGAAGAATTTTGGATTAATTTGGTCAGCAATATTTTTTATTGCCGCTTTCGTGCCAGTATTAAAAGGCTTAGAAATAAGGAGTTGGGCGCTTTATACCTGCCTAATATTTGTTGCTACTTCACTTTTTTATCCAGAGATTTATTACCAAACCAGATTCTATCAAACTTGGATCAAATTTGGCGAATTAATTGGCAAGATCAATTCCAAAATCATCATTGCAATTTTGTTTTATGCAATCTTTATGCCGATTGGTTTGGTACTAAAAATTTTGCGTAAAGATTTGTTAGCAAAAAAACTTGATAAATCTTCCGCTAGCTATTTTATTGATCGCAAAGAACAAAGTGGCGATATGAAAAATCAATTCTAATTATAATAATTTGTGACTAAAAAAAATAATTTTTTTGAAAAATATCCAAAATTAGCCAACTTTCTTCTGGCATTTATTGCGACCGCAATGTCCCTAGTGGCTTTATTTTATGTCACCAAAATTGATATTTTTCAAGATTATCCGGGTGGAGAAAAATACAGCCTATCTGACAAAGCAGTTTATGCTGCAAGATGCAACAACCGCCGCCATATCAAACTGCGCGAGCTTGAACCAAATCAAGATCTTATCCGCACTCCGATTCAAAAATATGAAACTTTAGAATATAAACAATATCACTTAAGAACCAATAAAGATGGAATTATTGAGCCGTCTTTTGTTCATAAAGATCCTGATTTACAAATGTTTTTTCTTGGCGGATCAACAACAGAATGTGAAACTGTCGATGAAGAATTTCGTTTTCCTTACTTAGCGGGAAGAAAATTAGAAAAGGCTTTAAACATTAAAGTCAATAGCGACAACGCGGCGCGCAGCGGCAATAACTCTTTGCATTCAATCGATATTCTGCTTAATAAATTAGTAGCCTACAATCCTGATATCGTGGTAATGATGGAAAATATCAACGATCTTTCTACCCTGATGTATGAAGGAACTTATTGGAATAATAACAAAACTATTTCACCAATTGATTGTGCTCAAAAAAATACCAGCAAGATCAGAAGAAGCAGTGATGAGTGGGACGGATCAATTTGGTATAATCGAGTTATTGCTGATCCAAAAGAACAAGATCGTTTGGTTGAGCAATATCGCCAAAATCTGCAACTATTCATCAATATTTGCCGTGCCAAAAATATCATTCCAGTGCTTATGACCCAGCCTAATCGCGTGGTCAAAGATTCTGAATTTAAAACTGGTCGCGGTGAAAATATTGATAAGATTTATACAGGGCTTTATACCAGATTTAGCAACACCATCAAACAAGTTGGTATTAAAGAAAATGTTTTGGTAATCGATTTAGAAAAGAAAGTTCCTTCTGATAAAAAATATATTTATGATGTAGTTCATGTCAACAAAGAAGGATCAATTATAGAAGCTGATGAAATTGCTCATCAAATGGAGATTTATTTGAAGAAAATTCATTTTAAGGGTACCTCTAAAAATTAGAATTTTTAGAGGCGTCCCTCAACAATTAACCATTAACTAATATGTCATTTCTAAAAGAACTGTGGCAATTTCTCAAATCAAGAAAAAAATTTTGGTTGTTGCCAATTATTATGGTTATGCTTTTGCTTGGTGCGCTCTTGATTTTTGCTCAAGGATCAGCCGTCGCTCCTTTCATCTATACCTTATTTTAATATTTATTTACGGGTTGTTTTATTAATGGGTTGATTGCTTAATTCATTATCGGTTTTATCACCCCCTTGAGGCCCTCCCGCTTTAAGGGAGGGTCAAACGACAAGGTCGTTTGGGGAGGGGTTAAAAATCTATCAGTTAGAAAATAAATTTATTTTTTTATTTTATATTTCTAACCCCTCCCCAAACCAGCAAGCTGGTTTGACCCTCCCTCAGGGGGAGGGTGATAACACCG
>CAMDOL010000074.1 GCA_945903615.1 Rickettsia typhi
AATGGTAAGTTTGGGTGATAATTCAGGATAAATTTATGAGGCAAAGGCTTTGATATAAATCTTCTGACTTATATTTTGAGAATATTTAAAGCTGTTTCATTTTGAAGCAGTTTTTAGAATTACCCCTCAATTATCTACAAATGCTTGTATAAATTTGCTTGGAGAATACAAGAGGCAGAGCCTGCTGCCTCTTGTATTATCCGTCGCAATTTTTCCTCAAAAATATTTTGTTCTATTGGATATTTAGGGGTGGGAAATGGCATTAGTTATTCTGTGGATGTCTTTGTTGATAAGTAGAATTTGTTTTTATCGCTTTAGCAACTTCTGGCGGCATATATTTTTCATCGTGCTTGGTTAGAATCTCGCTGGCAATAAACACATTGTTTTTTTGATCCCAAACCCCCTTGGCAACCATCCCTTGTTTCTCGCGAAATAGATCTGGCTTAATTCCTGAATAGTGAATTTCTAAATCGGCTTTATAATCAGTAATAACAAATTCTAAATTATTTGCCTCATTTTTCACGCTTCCCTCCAGAACTAATCCACCAACACGAATGATTTTTTGTTCAGGAATTTTTAGTGTTGAAAGTTCGGCAGGTGAATAAAAAAAGACAATATTATCACGAAAATTAGAAATTATAAATGCTAGTGCAACTAGAGAAATAAATGCGGCAGAAGCAATAAATTTAATTCTTTTTCTTTTGAGATGAGATTTTTTTGAGAGCGGTTTCATTCTTTTTTAATTGCAGAAGAGAAAATATGGAAAAGCCAAATAAGATAATTCCAGCGGCTAGGTAAGCGGCTTTGACAAAGGAAGAATAATCGTGAAATTCTGACATCATTCAAGTTAAATTATTGCAAATAAAGATTGGCTGATTACAATCCACGGCTCTTTTAAAAAACCTGTTTTAAAACCTCTTGCCCGAATAGCTCAGTTGGTAGAGCAAAGGACTGAAAATCCTTGTGTCCGTGGTTCAAATCCGCGTTCGGGCACCACTTCCTTGTAAGAATCTACAAACTGCTTTTAAGCATCCACGCGTTTTTATCGTGAACTTCAATTCTGCCAATCAACATATCTGCTGTTCCTTCATCACCTTCTGTTTGGGCAGTTTTCAAGGCATCGTAGAGAATTTTAGTTAAAGTTTGGTTATCATTATAAAGTTCTTGAACCATTACTTGCCATGTAGAATTTTCATTACCGTTTTTAATTTTTGATTCTTCAGAAAAAGCATCAAAACTGGCAGAAACCTTAATATCTAAAGCTCTAATTCTTTCGGCAATTTCATCGATTGCATCAGATAATTCTTCATACTGAGAACCAAATAATTCGTGCAGGCTTTTAAAATTAGCACCAACAACATTCCAATGATAATTTTGAGTTTTCAAAGCAAGTGCATAGCTATTGCTAATAATGTTGTGCAAGGCTTTAGCGACATTTTTATTGTTCATAAATTATTTATTTTAAGTTAATAGAGTGAATTTTATTCATAAATTCAGTAATTAATTTTGGTGATTTTGTGCCTTTAATTTCTTCAATCCCTGAAGATAAATCAATCATTTTTGCGCCAGTAATTTTTAGTGCTTCTTCAATATTTTTAATATCAAGACCACCTGATAAAAACCATCTTTTTTTAGTTTTAAAATTTTGTAAAATCTTCCAATCAAAACTTTCTCCACTGCCAGAACTTTTACCGTCAAATAAAAACATATCAACAATATTCTCAAAATCGTGAACCAGCTCTAAATCCTGTGTTTCACTGATTGGAAAGGCTTTGATAATGGGAATTTGAAATTGGTTTTTAATTTCTAAAATGCGGCTTTTTTTTGAGCTATGAATTTGTAAAAAATCTGGCTGTAAATATTTGAGAATTTCACGAATTTTTTTGTCCTGTGCATCCACAATGACAGCCACCACTCTGACTGAGCGAGGAATATCGTGGGCAATTTCCGCAGCTCTTTTGGGGGAGATATTGCGCGCCGATTTTGGATAAAACACAAAGCCAATAAACTCAGCACCGCTTTTAACTGCTAGATCAACAGTCTCTTTTGTGGTAAAACCACATAGTTTGGTTTGCATAATTTATAATTTGAATCCTGGAGGAAGCGGAATTCCATTGGTTAAAGATTTCATTGACGAAGAGGAGGCTTCGTCAGCTTTTTTCTTAGCGTCGTTGAAAGCGGCGACGAGCAAATCTTCTAAGATGTCTTTTTCATCAAGTTTTATGAGTGAATCATTAATCACAATTTTTTTAGCGATACCGTCGCCGGTAATGTTTGCTTTAACCACTCCGCCGCCGGAAGAGCCTTCGTATAAAATTTTATTTAGTTCTTCTTGAGTTTTTTGCATTTTTTGTTGCATTGCTTGCGCTTGACGCATTAGACCTTGAATATCCATATTTATTTAACCGATTATTTTTTTAAGTTGACGAAATTGATACTTTGCGACTTGATAAATTCTGGTCAAATAGCCAGCTTTGTCAATGTTTTCCTTGGCAAATAGAGGAATCTCGTGAATTTTTTTATCACCAATTTCAACAATCAAAGTGCCAATTTTTTGATTTTTGGTAATTGGTGCATAAATTGGTCCTTTATATTTTATTTTAACTTTAATTTTATCTAATGGTTGTGATTGGGGTATGGTAAAAGAAATGCTTTGATCGCTAACTAAATCTACTTCACTTTTTTCTCCAAGCCAAGTTCTGGCTGTAGCAACGGTATAATTTTTATCAAATAGAGTAATTTTTTTATAATTATTAAATCCATAATCAAGAAGTTCGGTAACAATTTCTCCACGCTGTTTTGGAGTTTTTGCTTCGTTGGTGATGGCAATTAATCTTCTTGAGCCACGAGTTGCGGTTCCAACTACACCATATCCGCCTTCATTAGTGTGCCCAGTTTTCATTCCGGTTGCGCCTTCATAACCAGATTTTATCAATGGGTTGTGATTGCGCCTTGTGATGTGTTGATAAGTAAATTCATTGATGGAAAAATAATGTAGATATTCTGGAAAATCAGAAGCAATGCGGTTGGCAACGATTGAGAGATCACGCAAACTCATATAATGCCCATTTTGATTTAGACCGTGAGGATTAAGAAAATGACTATTTTTTAAGCCAATTTGTTGACCAGTTTCGTTCATTAAATCAGCAAAATTATTAATACTTCCTGAAGTGGCTTCCGCCAGAGCAACTGCGGCATCATTACCAGAAACAACCAAAAGACCAGTGATTAATTTATCAACCGTGACTACATCGCCATAATTTAAAAACATTTTTGATCCAGATTTTTTCCAAGCATTTTTACCAATTACACACTCATTAGTAAGATTAATTTTGCCTTGTTTTAATTGGTCAAAAATGACATAAGCAGTCATCAATTTAGTCATTGATGAAGGAGCGATTCTGGTGTCGGCATTTTTTTCCAATAGAACTTCTTTGGTGTCTTGATCCATCAAAAGTAAATAATTGGATTTAGCTAACTCAGGATAATTATTATCTACTGCAAAAGATTTTTGACATAAAATGAACAATATAAAAACTGCTACTATTGGGTTTAAGAAAAATTTAATCATTGTTGTTTAGGAGCTTGATTTGTGAGAGCTGTTTTGGTAAGCACTGTTGTGCCTCCTTTATTAATTTCTTCTGGAGTTGTTTTATCGCTTATTTTTTTCTCATCTTTTTTTTCATCAGTTTTTGGTTGGTCTTTTTTATCATCCGCTTTATTGCTAATTTTATTACCAGTTTTTTGATTAAGATATGCTCTGCGCTTAGCTTGTTTTTCTTTTTCAATCAGCTGATAACTTATCTCGCGGTCTTCTTTGCTGCTAAGTTGCTTAGTAAGATCAACATCCTTTTGCAGAGTTTTGTGATTGATTAACTGGTAGTTTTTTTCTCCAAGTTCAGTTTCAACTCCAAAAGCATCACGATTAGGAACGGCGATATCGTCAAATGATAATCTTGGTCTGCCATATGAATCAGGAAAGTTTTGCATATTATAGCTAACTGAAAACATATCTTCTGGCAATTGCTGCACTTGACCTTGAAGTAGAGTGTCACGATTGGGTAAAAAATCTTCTGGTGGTTTGGGCATCACAATTTGTGAGGTGTCAATGAAGGAAGATCTGGCAGATTCAGAATTTTCAATATTGAAAATTTCTTTTGGATCTTTCCAATTTTTATTGGATTGTTTTTGCTCAGCAGGCATTCCCATCTCATCTCTTCGAGAGTTTATTTTTTCAATATTATCTCCATATTGTTTTAGAAAATTGCTATTTACCTCATCAGATTTGCTGCTAATGCAAGAGCAAAAAAGAGAAAGCGACGAAAGCAGCAAAATTGTTTTTGGAATTTTATTTAATGATGAAAGCATCTTTATAACCGGCATGTTTAGCTTGTTTTAAAATGATGTTTGCTTTCTTTGTATTAGGTATTGGGCCAAGTAAAACGCGGTAGCTTTTTTTATCACCAGTTTCTACTTCCTCAACTTTTCCTTTTGAAATTTTTTTGCTTTTGGTAAGAATTTTATTAGCGTTGTCAGCAACTGAAAAAGAGCCAATTTGAATGAAAATTCCAGATGATTTATTGTTTGAAACTGCACTGCTAGCAGCTTTTGTGCTAGGAGCTTTTGAAGTGGCGATTGCTAATTTGAATTTTTTATTAGAAGAAGTTTGGGGATTGGCAAGATTGTCATTAGTTTTTGGATCAACCTCTTTTGTCTGATCGTTTGACATATCGTAAGAAACCATTGCCTCTGATCTATTGTTTTGACTGGCTAATGTTGTTGATTGTGCAGGAGATGGCTCTGCAATACTGCTGATTGGGATAATTGGCGCTGGATTATTATTTTGAACTAATTTTTCGTTAACAGGAGTGCTGATATTATTTTTATTAGCCTCAATATTTTGATTGGCTAATATTTGAGCATTGCCTTCTGGAACAAACCTTTTGACTGGTTTTGGATTGCCATTTAAATCAACAATACGAATTTCTGAAGGACCTTCTGTATTATTCCCCAAGCAAGAAGAAAGGGCGAACAAAATTGGCAACAAAAAAAGTTTAAAGCCAGAGCTGAAGACGGATTGTTTTAGCATTTTTATTTCTAAAATGTTGAGGAAAAATTTAAGAAAATCTAACGAAAATAATTAACAAAAGCAATCTAATAATCCGTAGCTACTTGATTGATTTTTTGGCTCTATTATTGATTCCAGTTTCGCGTTTTTTAGAAAAAGTTTTTTCTTTTCTACCCTCAAATGGATTTTCACTTTTGCGCAACAATAAACGAATTGGGGTTAGTTTTAAATTAAAATATTCCCGAAGAGAATTCATCAAATAGCGACTATAAGCACCAGAAATGGCTTTGGGATAGTTGGTAAAAAGCGCAAAAGTTGGTGGGCGTTTTTTGGCCTGAGTCATATATTTTAATTTGGTCGGTTTGCCTTTGACCAAAATTGGTGCGTGCTTACTTTCGGCAATTCGCAGCCAATCGTTAAGTTTGTTAGTTGGAATGTAAGTTTGCCATTCTTCATAAACTTTAATAGCAAATTGCAAAGTTTTTTTAACATTGTGATCGTTGATGGCAGAAATTGGAATGATCGGCGCTCCAGAAATTTCGGGCATGGTTTTGTCTAATTGCAAACGAATTTCTTTGATCATCTCATCTTTATTGGGAACTAAATCAAATTTATTAATCGCAAAAACCAAACCCCGACCTTCATTGATAACCATTTGTGCAATTGCTAAATCTTGGTGATCCAAAATAAAATCCATTGTTTCGGCTTTATATTGAATTGAACTCACATCAATCAACATAATCACAATCTGCGCAAAACGAATTGAACGCAAACTATCGGCAACTGAGAGTGTTTCTAATTTTTGCTGCACATTAGCTTTGCGTCTAATGCCAGCAGTATCAATCAAGCGAATTTGATAACCTTCAAACTGCCAATCAATGGCAATCGCATCTCTGGTAATTCCAGCTTCTGGGCCAGTAATTAATCTTTCTTTTCCAAGTAAGCTGTTGAGAAAAGTTGATTTTCCAGCGTTGGGCTTGCCAATAATGGCGATTTGAATTTTATTTTCATTTTCTTCCTCTTCTAAAACTTCACCAAAATTTTTATTATATTCATCATAAAATGGTTCAATAGCATCGTATAAATTATTGAATCCCTCTTTGTGTTCTGCGGAAATTCCGATCATTTCTTTGAAGCCCAATTTATAATAATCCCGCCCAAAAAATTCTCCATCCCTGCCTTCTTGTTTATTTACAACCAAAATTGCGTTCTTGCCGGAATTTCTGAGCCAATTAGCAAAATACAAATCCGCCGAATTGATTCCTGCTTTTCCATCAACCACAAACAAACACAAGTCTGCATCAATAACCGCAATTTGGGTTTGTGCTACCATTCTTTTTTCCAAAGCCGCATCATTAATTTCATTTTCCAACCCAGCAGTATCAATGACCATAAATTCCATCGGTCCCAATCTTCCCATTGCCTCGCGGCGATCACGAGTTACTCCGGGCATATCATCAACAATTGCCAAACTTCTGCCCACCAGCTTGTTGAACAAAGTAGATTTACCAACATTAGGTCTGCCAATAACGGCGATTTTGAAAGTCATTTTGATTTGATGTTAGAGTTGTGATATAATACAAAATTGGAGGGGTGATAACCAATATTGTCTGGTTAGCCAAACACTAAAACTCTTAAAACCATTGTCAACAAATGGTTCAACAGGTATCAGAAATTTTTTCGATATAATTTGTTGTCTTTGAATTACCGTTGGTTTTAACCGACGGTTAAGAGGTTAAAAAAAACTGGGCTTTAGCCCAAAATCAGAAGTATTGGGCTAAAGCCCTTGTTTAGTTAGCTCTTCTATCCGTCGGTTAAAACCGACGGTAATTAAAAGCAGAAAAAGTTAACTGGGCAGTAATGAGCTTGTGCATTAGTAATATTTTTGAGGAATTTTATATTTTTTAAAAT
>CAMDOL010000075.1 GCA_945903615.1 Rickettsia typhi
AAAGCCCAGTTTTTCTTAATCTCTTAACTGTCGGTTAAAACCGACGGTAATTAAAAGGCACCTCTAAAAACAGCAAATTATATAGAAAAAATTTCTGATACCTGTTGAACCATTTGTTGATAAGGGTTTTAAGAGTTTTAGTGTTTGGCTAAGCGGACAGAAGTGCATTTAAGCTTCGTCTTTTTGGTAAAAATTTGCTTGCAGAATTTAGAGGCAGAGCCTACTGCCTCTTGCATTCTTCGTCGCAATTTTTCCTCAAAAATACTTTGCTTAAATAATGAATTTAAGATTGGAAATGGTATTAGTTATTTAGGGATGGAGACTTAAAATCTGCTCAATTTAGTGTCCGAAAAAAGGTTGACAGATCATATTTATTGATAGAATTTAACAAGATTTAATAATCTCAAAAAACTCTTTAACTTGCAAACTAGCACCACCAACCAAAAACCCATCAACATTTTGTGCTTGCAAAAACTCTTCGGCATTTTCTTTATTTACCGAGCCACCATAAACAATTTTAAATGCAGAAATATTTTTATTTTTGTGTAATTCTTTTTTAATCAAAGCCGCAACTTCTTCAATTTGATGAATAGTTGGCGTCAAGCCCGAACCAATTGACCAAACCGGCTCATAAGCCACAATCAATTTAGCAATTGGCAAATCTTTGGGGATAGAATGTTCTAATTGATTGATAATAAAATCATAAAATTTTCCATCTTCTCTTTGTGCTTTTGACTCACCTACGCAAATAATTGGAACAAGATTTTGTTTAACTGCCGCAATCGTTTTTTTAGCGATCAATTGATCGGATTCATCGTGATGATGCCGCCTTTCGCAATGCCCCAAAATCACATACCAAGCTCCACAATCTTTTAACATTTTAGCGCTGATATCCCCCGTAAAGGCACCTTTATCATGAGCATGACAATCCTGCCCACCAAGCTTGATAGTTCTAAGTTGAGAAATTAATTTTTCTAATTCCTTTTCCTCAATTTTCTCAACACTATCATGCATTTTTTCAATTTCTTCAAACTCATTTTCAATGAGCAAACCGTCAATATAATCAATCATTACTGATGGCGGACAAAGCACAATTTCTGGCAAAGTTTTTAAACTTTTGCTTGCCAATTTCTGACTCAAATTTTCCACCCAAATTTGCGCCTCGTCAAATGAGCTATTCATCTTCCAATTGGCGATAATTATTTTTTTCATATCAAATTATAATTTAAAAATACCAAAATTCATTTGGTCTGAAGTATCCGCACTTTCGTAGGGCAGAACTAATGTTCTGTAAAAGATTTGTTTAGGAACCTCTGAACAACTAAAAATTGATATTTCTGAGGATTTTTTGAGTAGAAATTTCATTACTTTTTGGTGGAATATTTCCATATTTCACCAAAAATAATGGAATTTATGCCAAAAAAAGACCAGAAAGATCAATTTTTCTAAAACATTGTTTTAGTTGTTCAGAGGTTCCTTAAGTTTTGGAAGAAATATCCTAGATTTTTAATAACTGATCTGGGTTAAATTCCGTTAATAAATCATCGTCAATTTTTCTAGATTTTGTGATTTTAAAATTTTGAGAAATCTGATTTATGTCCATTCCTGCAATTGCATCAATTGCATCTTCACCCATAATTTTTGGGGATTTGATCCAAATAAATTTATCAACCAAGCCAGCTTTTATAAACTGCGCTGCGACAACAGATCCGCCCTCAATTAGTAAATTATTAATCCCAATTTCTGGGAGTTTTTTTACTAAATCATTTAAATCGTCATTTTTAAAATTAATAATTTTTACTCCTGAGTCGGTAAATTTTTGGGCGGCGAATTTTTCATTGATCAAATTTGTTGCGATATAAGTTGGAATTGATTTGGCACTTTGAATTATTTGGCTTTGCGGATTTATATTTAAACTAGAACTCAAAATAATTCGCTTGGGGGAATATTTTTCTAAGCCCTTAATTCTGCAATTAAGCATTGGATTATCTTGGCGAACTGTGTTTGCTCCAACTAAAATTGCATCGTTTTTGGCACGCAAATAGTGAGCATATAAGCGGGATTTTTCGCAGGTGATCAATTTGTTCCTATTGTTCACTTGGTCATCTTTATTGGCAATTTTTCCGTCTAAACTAGTGGCTAATTTTAAAGTGATGAATGGTCGACCTAAAATTCTGGCGGTGAAGAAGCCTTGATTTATCTGTCTTGCTTCATTTTCTAAAATGCCAACCACCACTTCAATTCCAGCTTCCTCAAGTTTTTTTATTCCGCGACCATTCACCCTTGGATCGGGATCGATAGTTGAAATTACCACGCGAGAAATTTTAGATTGGATAATTAAATCAACGCAAGGCGAGGTTTTTCCGGAATGGGCACAAGGTTCAAGGGTTACATATAATGTGGCCCCGACAACATTTTTTCCAGCTTTAAAAATGGCAATATTTTCTGCGTGAGGAATTCCATTTCCATCGGCATTTTCTCCAGTAATTCCGGTTGAAATAATGGTATTATTTTTAACCAAAACACATCCAACTGAAGGGTTGCCAGAGGTGATGCCAATATTTTTCTTGGACAGACTTAGAGCTAGATAAATAAAGGCTTGGTCTTGACATTTTAATGATGTGTATTTCATGAAGTGTTATAAAATGCTACAGTTTAAATTTTTTTGCTTAAGAATTGTAATAATTCTTTACTTTTGCAACACATTTGTTTCTAATGATCACTCTTTTTTGCACTCCATCATCACATCTTGTGCTAATTTGTTTTAACTCAAACCACAACAAAGCAGACAACCAAAGCATTAACTCACCATTCTAGTTAGTTTTATTTTCAATAATGATCAATAATTTTCTTCAATTCATAACAAAGTTAATATCTACAATACTCATCGTGTTCAGCCTTTTTGCGTGCTCTTCCAATGATAATCAAACTGCAGTAAAGCCAGCTTATAATCAGTATCAACAACAGCCAGCACAATATGCGCCACCTCCAGTAAGGCAAGATGGCTATTACTATACTCCTGGGCAACAACCAGCTTATAATAGTAGTCCTTATCAATACCAACAACCGGCTTCAAGATATTATAATAATCCATATGCAATGCCGCCGCAAAATCAATATCCATATTATGATGGTGATCAATATTATGTTCCGCCAACTTATTACGGTGGATCAGGTCGTGATAACCCCGTCAACTCTTCTGCTAATCAAAAATACTAATGCCTAAAATCACTATTTATACCACCGACTATTGCCCTTATTGTGTTAAAGCCAAAGTGCTTTTACAAAAAAAACAAGTTGCTTTTGAAGAAATTAAAATTGCTAGCGATGAAATGCGCGATGCGATGATTGTTAAATCTGGAGGCAGAAGAACTGTTCCTCAAATTTTTATTGGCGAAAAACATATTGGTGGCTGCGATGATTTGTATGAGCTTGATCGCCAAAAAAAGTTGGATGAGTTGTTGCGTAGCTTTTTGTAGTTTTTCATTGAATTTTTTTAAGAGCCCTTGTCAAAAAAATAGCTGTTATTATATACCGCCTCACAAATTTAATTTTTCATTTCTATTAACTAATCAATTTATAAAACAATGAACATAAAACCTTTACACGATCACATTTTGGTGGAAAGAATTGAAGCTGAAAACAAAACTAAAGGTGGCATCATTATTCCGGATACCGCACAAGAAAAGCCAATGGAAGGCATCATAATTGCTGTTGGCGAAGGTGCTTTTGATAATAACGGCAAGAGAGTTGCTTTGGATGTTAAAGTTGGCAACCGCGTTTTATTTAAAAAATGGGGCGGAACCGAAGTTAAAATTGATGGCAAAGAGCTTATCATTCTTAAGGAAGCTGATGTTTTAGCAATCATCAATTAATCTAATCATTATTCATTAACATTAATCATTAAAAATATATGTCTGCAAAAGAAATTTTATTCGGTTTTGACGCTCGCGCAAAAATTTGTGAAGGTGTTGATATTATCGCTAACGCCGTGAAAGTTACATTAGGACCAAAAGGTCGCAATGTGGTGATTGAAAAATCATTTGGTTCTCCGCGCATCACTAAAGATGGCGTTACTGTTGCGAAGGCAATTGATGAACTCAAAGATAGATATCAAAATTTGGGAGCGCAAATGATTAAAGAAGTTGCGTCTAAAACAAATGATGTTGCGGGAGACGGAACTACAACCTCAACAGTTCTTGCTCAAGCAATTGTTAAGGAAGGAACTAAAGCGGTTGCGGCTGGCTTGAATCCGATGGATTTAAAACGCGGTATTGATCTAGCGGTTGATGCGGTGATTAAATCACTAAAAGCTTCTGCTAAAAAAGTTGTTAACCAAGAAGAGGTAGCTCAGGTTGGAACAATTTCTGCAAATGGTGATAAAGAAATTGGCACTAAAATTGCTGAAGCGGTTTTTGCGGTTGGTGCTGAAAGCCCCATCACTGTTGAGGAAGCTAAGGGTGTAGAATTTGAAGTGAGCGTGGTTGAAGGGATGAATTTTGATCGCGGTTACTTGTCTCCATATTTTGCAACTAACCCTGAAAAAATGATTGTTGAGTTAGAAAATGTTTACATTTTAATTGTAGAAAAGAAAATTTCTAACTTACAACAGATCTTGCCAATTCTTGAGGCTGTAGTTGGTTCTGGTCGCCCACTTTTGATTGTTGCAGAAGATGTTGAGGGTGAAGCTCTTGCGGCTTTGGTTGTCAACAAGCTTCGTGGTGGCTTGAAAGTAGCCGCTGTAAAAGCACCGGGTTTTGGTGACAGAAGAAAATCAATGTTGGAAGATTTGGCTTGCCTAACCTCTGGACAGTTGATTTCTGAAGATATTGGTATGAAGTTGGAGTCAGTTGGTTTGGACTCTTTGGGTCAGGCTAAAAAAATTATTATCACTAAAGAAGACACTACAATTGTTGATGGGGCAGGCAAGGCGGAGGATGTTAAGGCTCGTTGTTCTTCGATTAAAAAACAAATTGAAGAAACTACTTCTGATTATGATCGTGAGAAAATGCAAGAAAGATTGGCTAAACTTTCTGGCGGTGTAGCAATTTTAAAAGTTGGCGGCACTACTGAAACTGCGGTTAAAGAAAAGAAAGATCGCGTTGAAGATGCTTTAGCGGCTACCAGAGCGGCAATGCAAGAAGGCATTGTTGCTGGCGGTGGTTCGGCTTTATTATTCGCGGCAGCCTCTTTGGATAACTTGAAAGGTGATAATGACGATCAGAATGCTGGTATTCACATCATTAAAAAAGTTCTTCAAGCACCAATCCGTCAAATCGCTGAGAATGCTGGTTTTGATGGTGCAGTCGTTGCAAATGAAGTTGCTTCTAAAAAAGAGCAAAGCTATGGCTATGACGCACAAAACAACAAATATGTTGATATGTTCAAAGCCGGAATTGTTGATCCAGTTAAGGTAGTTAGAAGCGCGTTGCAAGATGCCGCTTCAATTGCCGCTTTGTTGATCACAACTGAAGCTGCGATTGTTGAAATTAAAGATGAAAATGCTGGTGGCGGAAACGGTGGTGGTGGAATGCCTGGCGGTATGGGTGGAATGGGCGGATTCTAATTTTTCTAAACTTCTTCCAAACTAAATATTAAAAAAAGGCGGAGTTCTTCAAAGAGCTCCGCCTTTTTCAAAACTGAGGCAGAAAAAAATGCTTTAATACCGCGTCAATAAACCCCAAAAATCCGCTTTGAAGACACGCTTCTTGAATGATGAAGACAGAGAAGGAAAAATTAAAATCCAATTGGATAAAATTTGTATGAATTTTGTACTCTTAAAAAATGTTGTGAATTATTTCTTGCAAATAAATTGGTCGTAAATAGTGTCATCAACGGTTAATGTTATCCTTCTAGATAGGTTGTAATCAGCGCTTATATAGAAAAATATTTAACTGACAGATGTCGGGGTGAAAATGTATTCCTTGCTAAAGGATGAAATTGAAGACTATCCAGCAGAATATCTGCAAGCAGTTATAGAAAAGATGAGCAATACAATGATTTTGGTTTAGAATTTGAGCTTACAAACCAATTGATAAATGGCTAAAATATCGCATTAAAGATAAGGTTTTGCTTGGCTTTGAAGATTTAGAGCATATCAAAAAATGATTATTGCTATTAAAAATACCATCCTGATTACGGAAGAAATTAAACAACTAGGCACTCAATATTTATGAATATAAAACAGTTTTTAATTCTAATTTTACTAACAATTTCCCTCGCCTCCTGTGGCAAAAAAGGGAAATTATATTTGCCAGATGAGCCGCAAAATATGGAAGAAAATAAAAAGCAAGATGAAGCAAAATAGCCTTACAAATCAAGGTCAGAATTTTGGATTTAAAACGCTTGAAAAAAACATCAGCCAAATTTTAAAACCAGTTTTTGCTAAAAAGAAAGACGACTTTTTGGTGATTAATAATTTGAATAAAAATTGGCAAAATATCGTTGGTGAAAAATGTTGGCAATTTTGTTTTCCGAAGAAAATTAAATTTGAAAAGAATAAAAAAGCTAATGGAGTTTTGACTGTTGGAGCCAATAATTCCGCTATTGCGTTTTATTTGGAGGCGAGTTCCAATCAGATTATAGAAAACATCGCAGCTTATTATGGATATAAAGTTGTTGGTGAAATTCGTATTGTTCAAGAGCCAAAAATTTTAGCAGAAGAACCACAAAAAATTGATCACAAACTTAGTGCCAGCCAAGAGAACTTTATTGCTAAAACAACAACAATAATTCAAGATGATGAACTTAAATCAATCTTGCAAAAATTAGGAAAATCAATATTAAAGGAACCTCTGAACAACTAAAACAATGTTTTAGAAAAATTGATCTTTCTGGTCTTTTTTGGCATAAATTCCATTATTTTTGGTGAAATATGGAAATATTCCACCAAAAAGTAATGAAATTTCTACTCAAAAAATCCTCAGAAATATCA
>CAMDOL010000076.1 GCA_945903615.1 Rickettsia typhi
TCTAACAGCGCCATTGCCAGCGGCAAGACCGCCTATACGATAGTAGCGGTTTGGCAAATGAATACTACGGGAGAAAGTCAAGTAATTTTTTCTCAAGGTAGTTCTGGGTGCGCCGGTTCAGAAGGATCTAGAGTTGGTATGGAACTAATAAATAATACTGATGGTAAGAAGATGCAATCTTGGTCTTGCGGCAATAATTATGATTATTCTGCTGGTAGTACTTACACCCTCAAAAGCCCAAATATTGCTATAGTTCAAGTTAATAAAAATCTGGCAACAAACAAAGTGTCACTCTATCTTAATAGTCCCGCTTCTTTAGTTGGTGGGAGTTATAATAGTAATGGTTCTAGTAATAATCAGGATGTTGCTGTTGCGGCTGGTGCAATTAGCGTTGGTTCCAAAGTTTCCAGCACCACCAGTGCTAATTTTTTTAACGGCTATATATCTGAATTAATTGTCTTTGACCGCTCCTTAACTGTTTCTGAAATTGCTGATGTTCAAGGCTATTTATCTAGGAAATATTCTATCAAAATCAAATAGATATTCTGTCAAACTCATCTAATACCATTTTTGACCCCTAAATATTCAATAGACCAAAAAAATAAAGTTATATTGGATATTTAAGGGTGAGAAAATGGTATATCTAGTCCATCCCAAATACCTCACCAACCTTTCATCTGCTTGATTCTAAACCAGTTTTAACTTATATTTATTCGCAAGAAATCGTCAGGTTTACCTCACAAATCCAGCAAATAAATTTAGCAAATAAATAAAACTGTCTCAAATAAAAGATGATCAAGACAATTTATTTCAATCAAGATTAAGCAATCAAATAAACCCACGCCACGAGATGGTGATTTTATCCAAATTGATCAATTGGGGTAGTCTGGAAGCAGATTTTTCCTCGTTCTATATTGATAATGGCAAAGTTGGTCAACCTCCAAAGCCAGTTCGCCTAATGGTTGGGGTTGTTACTTTTGCAACATCTTCATTGTTTGTCAGATGAACAGGTGGTGGTTTTTACAGCGATACAACTATTACAGAATTTTTTTGAGCAAAATTTTATCGAGGATTTTTGGGGGGTTTCTAGGATTTTTTGTGTTTTGAAAAATGTTGTGATGGAAGGTTTGGGAGTTGGAGTTTAAAAATGGGTAATTCAGCGGGGGCTAATTATTCATATCTTAAAATCTCGGCAGGATTTGCCTTGCTGGCTTTATAAGCAGGATAAATTGTGGCAAGAAAAGATAAGACTAGAGCCATTCCAGCAATTAAAACTACATCAGAAACAAATATCTTTGATGGCAGTTGAGAGAGAAAATAAATTGCCGGATTAAAAAGATTGGTATCAGTTAGTGATTCTAAAAACTTTTTAATGTTATTGATATTAATCGAAAATAACACACCAATAATCAAACCCAGCAAGGTTCCTGCTACACCAATCAAACTTCCGCAGATCAAGAAAATTCTCATTACACTCGCTTTATTCATTCCCATCGTTCTTAAGCAGGCAATGTTTTTCTTTTTGTCGCCAACCAACATTATTAAGCTGGAAATTATGTTAAAAGCGGCGACTAAAATTATCAGGGTTAAAATTAAAAACATCACCGTGCGTTCAACTTTCAAAGCATCAATGAAGTTAGAATTGGCTTGTTGCCAGTCTAAAATATAAAGTTCAGGAAAATTATCGCGGATTAAATTTTCAACTTGATGTTTCAATGCTTCAATTTGTGTGGCATCGCCACCAAAAATTTCAATTGCTGAGGCAGAATCCTTATAGCGAAAATGTAATTGTGCTGCTCTAAAATTAATAAACACCGCACTCGAATCATATTCATACATTCCACTTTCAAAAACCCCGCCAACCTTATATGTCTTGATTCGTGGGATTGATCCTAAAATTGTGTTATTAGTTTCGGAGGAAATAATTTTGAGATCATCACCAATATCAAGGTGCATCGAATTGGCAATTCCTGAGCCAATTAAAATTTCATTTTTATCATTCAAACTATTTATATCGCCTTTAACAATATTTTCGACAATCAATTTTTTATGTTTCAAATCATCCAATTCAACCGCTTTAATCAAGCCACCGGCAGCCTTGCCGTTAGAGGTTATCATCGCTTGACTTTCTACAATTGGATTAACATATTCCAAACCTTGCAGGGCTTTTAATTGTTCAATTATTTGTTGATAATTTTTGATATTGCCTTCCCGAGAATAAATCGTTAAATGCGAATTAATCCCCAAAATCCGATTGACCAGCTCATAACGAAAGCCATTCATTACCGACATCACGATAATTAAAGTTGCAACGCCGATCATAATTCCCACAAATGAAAAAATAGCGATGACCGAAATAAATCCTTCTTGGCGTTTGGCTTTAAGATAACGAAGAGCGATGAGAAATTCTAATTTTGAAAACATATTCTAACTCACTCCTTTTGAAGTTGAATATTCAAAATGGAAAGGGGTGTCGGGGTAGACTAAATGGTAAATACTGTGACAAGCGGTTGCGGCTTCGGCAAAGCCGCTGAGGATTAATTTTAATTTGTTTTGATAGTGAGCAATATCTCCAATAGCATAAATTTCTGATTCGGAAGTTTGCATTGTCGTAAAATTCACTTCGATTAAATTTTTGTGTAAGTTCAAACCCCAATGCGCGATGGGTCCAAGTTCCATCGCAAGTCCATAGAATGGCAATAAAATATCAGCTTCAATTGCTTTGATATTTCCAGAAAAATCTTTCACTAAAACTTGTTTAAGATTTCCATTTTCACCTTGCAAACCTTCTAATTGATAAGGAACGATCATTTCGATTTTGCCATCCATCGCCAAATTTTTTAGCTTATCAGCACTTTCTGGAGCGCAGCGAAATTTATCTCTTCGATGAATGATAAAAATTTTCTCAGCAACTTCAGCAAGAGAAATTGCCCAATCAACGGCAGAATCTCCACCACCAGCGATGACAACTTTTTTGCCTAAAAAATCTTTGCGGCTTTTTACCATATAAAAAACGCTTTTTCCTTCAAACTCTTCAATGTTGGCAATTGGTGGGCGATTGGGCCCGAAAGCCCCACAACCAGCGGCAATGATGATAGCTTTAGCTTCAATGATTGTGCCTTTGGAGGTGGTAATTTTTAAATTTTTATTTTCTAATCTTTCCACTTTTTCAACTCTTTGACTCAAATGAAAAACCGCTTCAAAAGGTTTGGCTTGCTCTTCTAATTTTTCAATTAATTCAGCTGCCAAAATTTGTGGATGAGCGGGGATGTCGTAAATTGGTTTTTCTGGATAAAGTGCGGTGCATTGGCCACCGATAAAATCAAGAGTGTCAACTAGGTGACATTTCATTTTGAGCATTCCAGCTTCAAACACGGTGAACAAGCCCGCTGGACCTGCACCAATAACGACGATGTCAGTTTTGTGATTAGTCATTAAAAAAATAATTATTAGTTGTTAATGATCCGCGATTCTACAGATCCAAAACTTATTTTACAAATTAAGTGAAAATTATTTACAACTCAGATTGATAATTCATAATAATTGAAAACCAACCATTAACCATTAACAATTATTTAATGCGTTTATCAACAAGCAAACCAACCAAAGAAAAAGTCGCTCGCTGTGAGGTTTCTGCTGCTAATTTTATTCCATATCGTTGCCACTACAATTCTGATACCTTGCTCACCAAAGATGAAAGTTTGATTCGGGTTATTAAAATTAAGGGTTTTGCTTTTGAAACTGCTGATGATATTGAGATCGATTTAAAAAAAGCATCACGAAATAATCTATTTAAAGGGATGGCTTCGGGCACATTTTCGCTTTATTTTCACACAGTACGGAGAAAAGAAAAAGCATTTCCGGATGGCAATATGCCCGATATTTTTTCTGAACGGGTCAATTATGAATGGAAATTTAAACATAGCGACGACAAAAGTTTTATTAATGAGCATTATCTTTCAATCATTCGTGGTCACGACACTTCGATTGTGGCTAAAGTTCAACAAATGATTCAAAAAATTCAGCATCAAGCTGATCGCTTGACTTGGGAAAATCATCTGCGTGAAGCATTTGAAGAGTTAGATGAAATGACTATTCGAGTTTTAAATGGCTTTTCGGCATATGGGGCTCACACGCTTGGAATTATAGAAACTAAAGATGGGATTTTTAGTGAACTTTTAGAATTTATGGGGCGAATTGTTAATTGCGGATTTAGTCAGCAAATGACCTTACCAACGATGGCTATTGATCATTATTTGCCAATTAGCCGTTTGTTTTTTGGCGGCAAATCAATTGAAGCAAGACATCCTCTGGGCAGTAAATATGCGGGCGTGGTTTCTATCAAAGAATACCGCCCTTCTACTCACGCAGGAATGTTTGATGGGTTTATGCAATTGCCTTTTGAAATGATTATGAGCCAATCATTTTCTTTTATTGATCGAATGATTGCGATTAGCTCAATGCAATTACAACAAAGAAGATTGGTGCAATCTGAAGATGTTGCGGTTTCGCAAATTGGTGAAATTGATCAAGCTCTAGATTCTGCAATGAGTGGGGAGTTTGCTTTTGGCAATCATCATTGCACCATTTTATGCATTGAAGATAGTTTAAAATCTCTAGAAAGTGCATTATCAATGGCGATAGTGGAGATGGCAAATGTTGGCATTAGCGCTGTTCGCGAAAGGTTGAATTTAGAGCCAGCTTATTGGGCGCAATTACCGGGTAATGGTGCTTTTGCGGTGAGAAAATCTACCGTGAACACTTTAAATATCGCCAGCTTCGCTTCATTTCACAATTATCCATCCGGAAAAAGAAAGGGCAATCATTGGGGCAATGCGGTCACAGTTTTCAACACCGTTTCCGGAACGCCATTCTTCTTCAGCTTCCATGTGCGCGATGTTGGACACACTATGATTATTGGTCCAACTGGTGCTGGTAAAACTGTATTGCTCAATTTTTTATGTGCTCAAGCGCAAAAATTTAATGGGCGATTATTTTTTTTCGATAAAGATCGGGGTGCCGAAATATTTTTAAGAGCAATTCGTGGAACTTATATGACTCCAGATGTCTCCAAATCTTCTGGCTTCAATCCATTTCAACTAGAAGATAACAACACTAATCGCTCTTTCTTGGTAGAATTTTTGCGCGCGTTAGTGACCTATGATAACGATAAAATAACTCCTGAAGATTTAGATAAGCTCAACGAGGCGGTGAGTGGAAACTATAAATTACCTCAACATCAAAGAAAATTATCCAACCTTGCCGCCTTTATGGGTATTGGTGGGCCCGGATCATTAGCGGGAAAATTATCAATGTGGCATGGCATTGGTTCGCACAGCAAATTGTTTGATAACGAGGAAGATGTAATTGATTTTAATTCTAATCATATCTTTGGTTTTGAAATGGGCGAAATGCTTAAAGATCGCTACGCAATTGGTCCAGTTTTATTATACTTATTTCATCGTATTCAAAAATCATTAGATGGCAGGCCAACAATGATCGTTCTGGATGAGGCTTGGGCATTGATTGACAACCCAATCTTTGCACCAAAAATTAAAGATTGGCTGAAAACTTTAAGAAAATTAAACACCTGTGTAATTTTTGCCACTCAATCAGTTGAAGATGCGGCAAAAAGCTCAATCTCTGATACGCTTGTGCAGCAAACTGCTACGCAAATTTTCTTACCTAACTTAAAAGCAACCGATGTTTATCAGAAAGTTTTTATGCTTTCTGATCGAGAATTTACTTTGGTAAAAACTACCGATCCATCAAGCAGATTTTTCTTGCTTAAACAAGATAATGATGGTGTTGTAGCCAGGATTGATTTGAGCGGTATGGACGATGTAATTAGAGTTTTATCTGGCAAGGTTGAAACTATTGCTCTTCTAGATGAAATTGTTGCCAAGGTTGGCGCCGACCCAACTCAGTGGCTCGATATATTTTATGAAAGATCTATTTAAGATTAATAAATGATACAAACCTTATGCCAAATCTCATCTATAGGAACCTCTGAATAACTAAAAATTGATATTTCTGAGGATTTTTTGAGTAGAAATTTCATTACTTTTTGGCGAAATATTTCCATATTTTGCCAAAAATAATGGAATTTATGCCAAAAAAGACCAGAAAGATCAATTTTCCTAAAACATCGTTTTAGTTATTCATAAGTTCCTATAGTAGGCTTTTTTAACAAAATATTTTTGAGTATAAAATTGGGAAGAAAAATCACCTATATATCTTTGTTGTTTTTTATGTTATCTGGTCTGGCAATCACGCCGGTCAATGCTGAATCTGGAACTAAAGATCGGTTTCGTAATTGCACACCTTCGGGCGGATCAATCTCTTCAGAGTCTCCCTCCCCTGGAAACCTAGATTATAACGCACTTAATGGTGGGGATGATTTTTCTTTTGATGAAGCCAATCCTTATTGCTGGTCAGTTGTTTTGCCTTTGTATGCCGCGCTTAAAATTACCATTCCGATGATGAATCGTTCTTGTGGCAGTGGCAGCACAAATCCTCGACTTTCTCCATCACCACTGCAAGATGCAAGAGATATTCTTATGGGAGGCGTAAAATGTGGCACCAATCGAAATCTAGAATGCTGCGGATTCGTTGCCACTGCTTCTACTACACTGGTAGCTTTTATTGGTGGAATAAAAATTCAACACGAAATTGCTGAGGATGCTTATAAAAATAGCTCTATTTGTGGTGGTGGTGTTGATCACAATTGGACGCGCTGGAACAGTC
>CAMDOL010000077.1 GCA_945903615.1 Rickettsia typhi
TAAACGGCGAGGATAAATTTATTGCGCCAAAAACCTCGATAAAAAATCTGCTGGAAGAGCTGGAATTGGATATAAAAAAAATTGCGGTGGAGAATAATTATGAGATTATTTTGCCGGAAGAATTTGAAGAGAATATTTTAAGTGAAGGCGATCGGGTGGAGATCGAGCATTTTATTGGCGGAGGCTAACCAACGAGATAATTTTGTGGTTAATGTTTAGGGTTATTGGTGCTGGTTATTTTGATTGTTGTATTCAAGTTGTTTGCCGCTTTCAACCTGAAGAGCTGCCCCTAGCGTCCTTACTGCGCTATCATCAAGATTTGCTTCTTGTTGATCTTTAATTGTTGTATTTTGTATTGGTTTTTTTTGGCTTGTGTTTTCTGGCTTTGATGCTTCTGGTGGGCTCTTGTCTATGTACTTCTGTTTGGTTTCTTGCACAGGATTGCCACCTAACAACTCTTTCAAGCTTCTTGCAAATTCAACGGTTGAGTCCCAACCATAGTTCCAATCATTAAATAGAGTTTTAGAAAGTTGGTCTCCACTCTTCTTTGCTGATTCTGCAATATCAGTCAGGCCAAAAAAAGCAGCCAATATACTGGCGAAAAAACACCCCGTCATCAATATCCCCCTGCCAGCGCAACCAGCAGCGCCAGCTATTAAAGGAATGCCGGTTGGGGCAAGCCATATTGAAGCGCGTTTCACTTGTTCATCAAAAGTTTTGTATGGCATTTTTAGTCTCTAAAATTAATAAATTGCACAGGCAAATCTAAACTAAAATTTTTCATCTCTTGCATAACCTCTTGCAAATCATCACGCTTTTTGCCTTCCACTCGCACTTCTTCGCCTCTGATTGATGCTTGCACTTTGAGTTTTTTGTCTTTGATGTGTTTAGTAATTTTTTTAGCACTTTCTGAATCAATGCCTTGTTTAATTTTAACTGCTTGACGCAGGCTTTGTCCGCCAGCTTTTTGAACCTCTTCAAACTCTAAAGATTTGACATCAATGCCTCTTTTGGTAGCAAAAACTTTTAAAGAATCACCAATTTGACCTAATTTATATTGGTCTTCAGCGTGAATATTGATTTTATTTTCTTTGGCATCCACCACAATTTCAAAAATTGCACCTTTAAAATCATAACGATTTTTAAGCTCACGCAAAACTGAATTGACTGCGTTGTCAATTTCTTGCATATCAATTTTGGATACAATATCGAAGCTGGGCATTTTTGATTGTTAAGTTTTTATGACGGCTACAGCAATGAACATCATAGCTATGATTAGAGCAGTGCTGACATAAATGATTTTGCCAACTTTAAGCAAAATGTCATTTTCAAGGATTTTTAAGTCTTGCCTAAGTAATTGTATATCTTGTTTGGTCGCAACATTTTCAAGAGATTGAGATTGCGTCTCTTTAATTGCTTCTGCCAACTCATCAGCAGTTTCTTTTTGCAAACCAGCTTTTTGCATTCTGTTAGAAAATTGCAATGTATCAATGGTAAAAAGTCTCGTGGTGGCTATGTTAATATGGGTTTGAGTTATACCATTTCCAATCTTAAATTCATTATTTAAGCAAAGTATTTTTGAGGAAAAATTGCGACGAAGAATGCAAGAGGCAGTAGGCTCTGCCTCTAAATTCTTCAAGCAAATTTTTACCAAAAAGACGAAGCTTAAAGATGAATTTAAGATTGGAAATGGTATTGGGTGGTTATTAATTAAGTTTAGTCAATATAAATAATGACCAGCAAAAAGCAATATTTGTTTGTTATTTTGTGGCTTTGAGCCTTTTTCCGGCAAAAAAATCTTTCATTAACTTTTCTGATTCTAAAGCGCCAATTCCACTATATATTTCAGGATTATGGTGGCATTGTTGGTGATTAAAAACCTTAGCGCCGTTTTCAATTCCACCAGATTTTGCGTCACTTGCGGCATAATATAATCTTTTAATCCGTGCCGCCGAGATTGCCCCAGCACACATTGGGCAAGGCTCAAGGCTGACATATAAATCGCAGGTCTCCAAACGATGGCTTTGCAAAATTTGATTGGCTTTTCTGATTGCTAAAATTTCAGCGTGAGCGGTCGAATCTTTGAGAGTTATATTTTGATTATATGCGGCGGCAATAATTTTATTATCTTGCACTACAACCGCACCAACCGGCACTTCGCCATTTTCAAAAGCAATTTGAGCTTGTTTTAAAGCTTCAGTTATAAATGGATTAGATTTGGTCATTAACGCTACTAAATAATTTAAAAAAATTGCCAGTGGTAATTTGGCAAATTTGCTCAAATGAAACACCTTTTAACTCTGCCAAAAATTCGGCGGTGTGTTTGGTAAAAGCTGGCTGGTTGAGTTTGCCACGATGTGGAGTTGGTGCCAAATATGGCGCGTCAGTTTCAACCAACAAAAATTCTAGCGGCAAATCTCTAACAATATTTTGCAATTCTGTGGCATTTTTAAAAGTAATAATTCCTGAAATTGAAATTGAAATTCCAAGCTCCACAGCCTTTAAAGCCAACTCTTTGCTGGAAGAAAAACAATGCAGCAGCGCTTTAAATTTTCCTTTTTTCATTTCATCTTCCAAAATTTTTGCCATATCCGCATCAGCATCACGAGCGTGAATTATAACTGGCAAATCCAATTGGCGCGCGGCTTTGATGTGCTCAACAAAACTAGTAATTTGATTCTCTTTAACAAATCCAGGATGAAAATAATCCAACCCAGTTTCACCAATACCAATAATTTTTGGATGAGTTTTGCAAATCTCAATAATATCTTCAGCCTTTATTTTTTCTTCTTCTTCAACATTACAAGGATGAATTCCAATTGAGGCAAAAACATTTTTGTATTTTCTGGCATATTGATAAACCTCGTCAAAATTACGAATTTTAGTGCCGATAGTTTGCAAAATTTTTACCTGATTTTGCGCAGCATTTTCTATCAACTCATCAATGTTGAAGCCTTTTTCAGCAAGCAAATCAAGGTGCGTGTGGCTATCGACTAAAAAGTTATTTTTATCCCCGCAAAGGTGGTTATCCAGAATTTTATGATTCATTTTTATTTCTGATTTTTGTTGAAGATTCTGCAGATTTTTTGATTTTCAAAAACTCAATTCGATTTAATTTTTTAGCATATAAAAATGCTTTGGATTTCACTGCATCATAAAAAAATTCATCGCGATCACAAACAATCAAAGGCACTAGATCAATAATTTTTTGCCAGTTTTTCCATTTATGAAATTGCAAAATATTATCTGCACCAATAATCCAGTAAAATTGATGCTCTGGATATTGTTTAGTAATTTTTTTTAGGAGGTCAATTGTATAAATGCTGGCAATATTTTTTTCTAAATCTTTAACCAAAATTTGTGGATAATGTTTGGTAATTTTTTTGCAATCAGAAATTTTATTAATGTTGCTAGCCGTTGATTTTAAAGGATTTTTTTTATTTGGAATCCACCAAATTTGTTTTAATCCCAAGAATTTTTTTGCTTCCAAACTAATATGAATATGTCCTTGATGCGGCGGGTTAAAACTGCCGCCCAGTAAACCAATCTTCATGCTAAAATAATTGCAATTAACACAACAATTCCAACCCAAAAATTGGACTGAAATTTTTCTAAACAAATTTTGCCATCGCTAAAATTGCAAGTTTTTATTTGACAAGTTACTTGTGCCGCAGCCAATAAAATCAAAGGAAAATAGGCAAATTTTAAATTAGCCAACAGACCAACTAAATTTAACAATAAAAAATAAATGATATTTAGAGTGAATAAAATTTTTTGCGGATGTGCGCCAAATTTTATGGCGGTAGATTTGACGCCGATTTTTAAATCATCATCAAGATCTTGATAGGCATAAAAGCTGTCGTAAATAATGGTCCAAATTACACTTGCTAAATAAAGCAAAAAAGCTGGAAGAGTTATTCTGCCCAGCACTTGGGTGCTGGCAAATAAAATGCCTAAATTGAAAATAAGCCCCAAAAAAAGTTGTGGATAAAAAGTGACACGCTTCATCATTGGATAAAAAGCTACCAAGACTAGAGAAATAAAGCCTAAAATAATGGTTGGCAAATTAAATTGGAGTAGAATCAAAAATGCCAAGGACAATAAAATGACCAGAAAAATTATTGCCGATTTTATTGAGATTGCACTTGAGGCAATTGGGCGATTTTTGGTTCGCTCAACATTTTTATCAAAATCACGATCCCAAATGTCGTTGATAACACAACCTGCGGAGCGCATTAAAAATGCACCAATAAAAAATAAAGCTGCAAAATAAATTACATCAATATTTTGATTTTTGGAGACCAAAGCCAAACCAAATAAACACGGCAAAAACAATAGCCAAGTGCCAATTGATTTATCAATACGGATTAGTTTTAGATATTTTTTCATTTACTTGTTGGTCGTTGAGGGCGTATGCAATACGCCCCTACATTTATTGTTTGAAAATTTGGTTTCGCCTTATAATATCGCTCCATATTATCTCTAGCTTCAACAAATTCCATTCAATTTTAAATCTATGGCTCACAAACTTCTCATTGCCAATCGTGGCGAAATTGCTTGTCGCATTATCAAAACTTGCCGCAAGATGGGCATTAAAACCGTGGCGGTTTATTCTGATGCTGACACCAATTCACTATTTGTGCAAATGGCTGACGAAGCGGTAAATATTGGGGCTTCACCATCTTCACAAAGCTATTTGGATATTAGCAAAATTATGGATGCTGTCAAAAAAACTGGCGCTAATTTGGTTCATCCTGGCTATGGATTTTTATCGGAAAATCGCTTTTTTGCAGCAGCATTAGAAAATGAAGGAGTCACTTTTGTTGGTCCAAGCACTTTTTCAGTGGAGATGATGGGCGATAAAATTCAATCAAAAAAATTGGCTATTGAAGCTGGTGTAAGCAGCGTTCCTGGACATATGGGCGTGATTAAAAATGCTGAAGATGCAATTAGAATTGCCAATAAAGTTGGCTTTCCGGTAATGGTCAAAGCCTCAGCTGGTGGTGGCGGTAAAGGAATGAGAATTGCTTATAAAGAAGAAGATGTGGCGGAAGCCTTTTTATCAGCCAGCAATGAAGCAAAAAATAGTTTTTCTGATGATCGAATTTTTATCGAAAAATTCATTGAAAACCCACGCCATATTGAAATTCAAGTTATCGCCGATAAAGCCGGAAATATTGTTTGTTTGGGTGAGCGCGAATGCTCAATTCAACGCAATAACCAAAAAGTGATTGAGGAGGCACCAAGTTCTTTTGTGGATGAAGAAACTCGCCAAAAAATGTATGAGCAAACCATAGCTTTGGCGAAGAAAGTTGGTTATTATTCGGCAGGAACGGTGGAATATATTATGGATAAAAACAAAAATTTCTATTTTTTAGAAATGAACACTAGGTTGCAAGTTGAGCATCCCGTCACTGAGCTGATCACTGGTTTAGATATTGTTGAGCTCATGATCAAAATTGCACTGGGAGAAAAACTTCCTTTCAAACAAGAAGATATCAAGCTCAAAGGCTGGGCAATGGAATCTAGGATTTATGCTGAAGATCCATCGCGGGGATTTTTACCATCATCGGGTCGAATAAATTTATATATAGAACCAGAAGATAGTGCCAATGTGCGCGTAGATAGCGGCATTTATGAAGGTGGCGAAGTGAGTATGTTTTATGATGCGATGATTGCCAAACTTTGCTCTTATGGCAAAAATCGGGCAGAAGCAATTAAACATATGAGAACTGCGCTGGGCGGTTTTGCAATTGGTGGCGTTTCCCACAATATCAGCTTTTTGGAAACTATCATGCAAAATGATAAGTTTATCAAAGGCGATATTTCAACTGCGTTCATTAAAAACGAATTTCCAGCCGGATTTTCTGGTAATGAATTAGACTCGGAAGCAAAAATAGTGTTAATTGCCACTTCTTTATTCATCTTCTTTACCAACTACATTAGAAACGCTCAGACCAATGGACGCTTGGGTGATCGCAAAAAACAAGTCTCTGATCGTTGGGTAGTTATTGTGGGTGAGCAATCTTATTTGGTCGATGTCTTAGAAAAAAGCCAAGATCACTATAAATTTCTTTGTGATAAAAAAGAGATTGTCGTTAATAGCAATTGGGTTAATGGCGAAAAGTTATTTAGAGGCTTTGTCAACAAGCATTCGGTTGCGGTGAAAATCCGCGAGAATAACCGCACTGGCGGTTATTTACTGCAATATTCTGGCTCTGACACCTATACCAATGTTTATACCACCAGAACTGCAGAGCTTAATAAATTTATGCCGCTCACCGAGAAAAATCCAAAGCCAACTTGCCTAAATTCACCAATCACCGGCAAAATTGTGCGTTTTAAAGTTGCAGAAGGTGATGAGGTTAAGGCCGGTCAAGAGTTAGTGATTATTGAGGCAATGAAAATGGAAAATATTATCCGCACCGATCACGATGTTAAAATTGAAAAAATCGCTTTCTCTGAGGGTGAGCCAGTTGGAATTGGGCAAATGATTATAAAATTTATGAGTTGATTTATTGGTTTAGTATTACCTAGGGAACCTCTGAACAACTAAAACAATGTTTTAGAAAAATTGATCTTTCTGGTCTTTTTTGGCATAAATTCCATTATTTTTGGTGAAATATGGAAATATTCCACCAAAAAGTAATAAAATTTCTACTCAAAAAATCCTCAGAAATATCAATT